>DATFMK010000193.1:0-8429 GCA_035267005.1 Balneolales bacterium | reverse complement strand
GGAAGATCAGGCCCTGGTTACATTGGTATTATATATTTTGCACAAAAATTCGGTGACGAGTGCTATTCCTGGGACCATTCTTCCTCCTAATGATTATGAAACCTATATCGATAATTTACACGACAATCTTTTAAACCCATCACCTGGTATGTGGTATACGGGAATGGAGATAAGACCTCCGACGATCCGGTAAAATGGACCCGTTCGGTCGATAATTATGCCCGGGCCATCGACTTGTACCTGGCCCTTGAAAATGCTCTTGGCTACTTTGATGAAAACGATTATACGGAAACAGGTACTTCCAGGTTATTATCAAAAATACAAAAATATTATCTTATCGATGATTTTTATCTGAAAGTTAAGGATATGCATAATTATGAATACAAATTAGCAACCCTATATGGTGTTAAGCTTCCGGGTGGTGTTCGTAATTATGAGATAGAGGATGGCAATCGTCCCTTGAATATTTTTGTTTCGATGGGGTATGGAGCGCTTACATTGCAAGCTTGCGATTATTATACAGGATTCCAATCAGGTGTCCCGGATGACAGCTTGAAAAAAATTCATTAGTTTATGTGGATGCAGTCACTGGCAATGATACTTCAACTGTAACTACCTCCAGCTATTTAAATGAAGCTCTTCGCAGTGCCGGTCAACCAACGACAGGTAGCAATAGCGATAACAGTATCCGTTACTGGAATTATCAGACAGATAACGGGGAACACTTCTGGGCGGAAGGACCTTACTATTTTGAATACACCCTGTTGGATGTAATCCCTTTCTGGTATGCCATACGGGCCAATAACTTGCTGAATTATCAGAACATGAACATCTCTGATCCATTTACTCATCAGTGGTTTCTCGGGCCTTTCGACTGGCTGGCTTCATTGGTCACTCCGGACTACAGAGTGCCACCGCTTGATGATGGAAACAAACAATATATCCGGTATTCCTATCTGCTTAACTGGCAACCGGTTTTCGGTTCTGCTTCTGTCGGGCAGAAATATGAATGGATATATAAAGGAGGGCACAATGAAAATAGTGCCGAACTTGTGGCTCTTGGTATGCCCCGAGTATCTGGACAGGGAACGGCTCCACCTGAGAATGTTGGAGACCATTACGCCTATTCAGGACAATCATTGCCATCCCAACAGGTTCTTCTGAGAAAAACCATTAATAATCAGACTCATTATTTATTATTAAATGGAGAACAGGGAGATGCTATTACTCGTGGCGAAGGTCATGAATAACCGGATCAGTTACAATTGCTTTATTATGTGGATGGGGAATCCTATTTGATGGATTCTGGCTATGATGCACCGTCAACGGAACATAACAGTACCTGGAATGGGTACAATAACCACAATGTCATGACACTGGATTACGATAAAAATGTAGACCACGGAGGTTTAGATAGTCCCATCTTTGATGCATATAGTGGAAGGAAAACTTCTAGTGAACAACAGGTGACAGATTTAAAATTGGAGAAACTTCACAGTGGTACAATTTATCATTTGTCAGGTTCTGTATGGCTTCATACTCTTCATAATGATAACCCTGAACGCTGGGCAAATTATAAAAGGAACGTTTTATTTATAAATAGTAATAAACCTTATGTAATCGATCTGAACTCAATTACAAATGATTATACCAATGATTTGGCAAGTTTTTATATGCAATATTATGGAAATGGAACATCCATATGGTTGGAAGGGTCAGGGTGGTCTTCCTGGGGTGATCCCAGCCATCCCAATGCTACTCGTTTGTTCATTTCTTATGGTGCAGTTGAATTCAACACGGATGAGGGATATGCTTCTGCCGGATATAGTTCACAAGATGCTACTATAGAGGAGACAAATAATGATATTGAAACGATTAAGAAAATAATGTTAACGAGTTATGGCAATAACCATAACTTCAATACCGTGGCTTTCTTCCGGGTAGATAACCAACCACCTTCTAATCTACCATATACCCTGGTTCCTTACAATGGTAGTACTACTTTACCAAATCAGGCTTGGGCCTATCGGCAAGATGCCAACACGATTGATGTAGTGGCGGAACGATCCCATATTGATACGACAGCATTTAATCAGCCCTTTCATTTTTTTGTAAAAGATGCTAATGGTAACAAGCTAACGCCTCTTACATTGCCGGCTGGCAAAACTTACGGATTTGTTAGAATCACTAAACAGGATAACTATTGGTTTGTCGAACCCGATTATAAACTTAATCTGGAACAACCCGATTATTTTGCAGCAGACACCACTATTGGCACTAAGACATTTCCAATGAATACGGACATCTATATCAATAATAACACAACAGTAACAGTCACCGGAACCATAACCTTGCAATCGGGAACGACGGTTCATCTCGGAACTAATGCCGTAATCAAAACCAACGGTAGCGGTAATATTCAAGCTACAGGTACTGTTTTTAAAACACTGAGTGGTTCCAATAGTGCATCTGATAGGTGGACACATATCAAATTAGAAGGCAATGGCGGTAGTACTTTCACCCAATGTACATTCCAGGGTGCTAGTCAGGCACTCTACCTTAATTCAACAAATACAATCGATCGGTGCACTTTTCAGTATAACAGTTGTGGTCTCTATGCTTGGAAAGGTGAAGCATACATAACGGGCTCCACTTTTATCAATAATTATGATTATGGCATTTTCTTAGGTGGCACTGGAGTAGCAGCTACTAATGCCTACGAAGGATCCTCATTTATCGCAACTCAGATCACGGGAAGCAATTATGGAGTATATATTTATGACAATGCCTGGGCTGAACTAAAGTATACTCAAGTTGACGATAATAATTATGGGGCCATTAATTATAACTACAGCATTTTGTATGCTGGGAATCATAATGATAGTGGTGGAAATGCCAGTTATGTTAGCCAGGGTTGGAATAGGTTTAATGGAAATACTAATTATGCAGTTTATAATGGTAGTAGTGAATCGGATTGGGCAGATGATAACTGGTGGGGTACAACATCTCCTCCATCTTCTTACTTTTATGGTACTGTTAGTCATAATAATCCATTGACATACGATCCAACAATTAGTGGTGCTATAAATGTAGGCGGTGGTAGTGGTTGTCCACCAAATTGTACATTCAGTGCCGTTACCACCTCAGGAGATCAAGCAATGAATTCCGGAAAGGTAACCACTTCTTCGAATAACCCAAGTGTGCGAAAGAATATAAGTGACAGGCTTTCAGATATCTACTTACAGCTCGACAACCATCCCGATGCTGATGGAAACTATCGTTTACTGCAGGAAGCTTACGGACTAACTCAATTATATGACCGTGAAGATTCAAGTAAGATTCTAACGAGATTAGACGATTATAGCAGTCAGTATAAGACAGTTATGGACGTAGCTTCAAATCAAGTGAACACCGCAGGGAAATTACAATCCAATCTATTTGCAAAATCTCACCCGCTATCAAATGCTATGAGAAAGTTAGGTACCACAGCAGTTTTGTTAAAAATGGACTACCTACTTCATGAGAGTGAATGGAAACAGATGCAAATCCTGGCCGATCAATTTGCACCTTACGTTACCACGAATGATGATAAATCTGCTTTTCTGGCGAGCAGGGCCGTAGCATGGGAAAATCAGAAACAATTTGCCAAAGCCTTGTCGGCATATAAACAAATTGATGTTATGTATTCGGATACGGTACTATCGTCTAATAATGTGGCTCCAGATTACAGCTTCATTGAGTCAAATCTCAAGGATTCTATGCAGGTATACAATCAGTCGGTGGTAGCTTCCAGCAGAGCTAATTTGCAATCGGAATCGTCGCTGTCTAAAAGTAAAACATTGCCTAAGGAGTTCTCACTTGGAGATAATTATCCCAATCCTTTTAATCCAACAACCACTTTTCCAATCAATCTACCAAAAGAATCCCAGGTTAAAGTAGTAATATATAATATTACTGGTCAACGAGTTGCTACACTCACCGATAGAGTGTATCAGGCTGGCAGATATCAACTAAGATTTGATGCACATCATTTAGCTAGTGGGGTTTATATCATACGAGCAAGGCTTGGAGAGAAGACCTTTACAAAACAGCTTACATTTATTAAATGATATATTTCATGACCCTCATATACTTTAAGGTATGTGAGGACTATTTTATTCATTTATCAATCTCGGCATAATCATTCTTCATAGCATTTTGAGCTAATTGTACGGGGAAACCTTCGTTTAATGAATTGGTGGTAAATGTATGTCGTAATCCAAGGATGGTTCGAGAAGCTAGGGTACCTTCATTTATTGAAAATCATTTGAATACGTGATTTATATGATCACTGGTTAATAGGAAAACCTGTTTTAAAGTTATAAATATAGGTTGTTTTAATTTATACTGTTCCTATCAGAAGCTATTTTTCTCACATATAGATTGAGCAATAGAAATGGTTTATATCTTTTGATTGGGATGTAAATATGATCCTGCATATTTCCACCCTTTTAAGGGAAGATGACATAGTTTTAGCCATTATATTCACTACTTATTTAAGTAATAACATTTTACTGTTTTTAATAATACTCTTTCCGTCTTTTTGTTCGGCAATGACCCGGTAAAAATAAACCCCGCTGGCCAGGTTATGGGCATCCCAGCGCACCAGGTGGCTGCCGGCTGCCTGCTGTTGCCCGTTGGTTAACGTGGCGACTTTACGTCCGAGAATATCATATATAGCAATGGTCACTTTCATGGTGGCCGGCAGACGGTAATGGATATTGGTGGAGGGGTTGAACGGGTTCGGGTAATTGGGAAGCAGGGAAAAATGATCGGGCGCCGCCACTTTAAACTGTATGGACTTCTCCCAGATCTTCCCGGACGGGCCGGAAGCCTGGATTACGACCTGTCCGGTCTGACCAACCGGGGCCTGTTCATCGACTTGAAACCGGAAATGGACAGTCATATCTTTTTTGGTCCCTATATCAGAAAGGTCCCGTTGTTTTTGAGAAAAGATCATCCATTCCGGGGCCTGTGTGACCGTTACCGTGACGGAAGGAATCGTATTTCCGGTAGCGTTTTGGACCGATAACTGAAGCGAGTTGTTTTTGGAGGCAAACGGCAGCTGATGGATGGCCACAGGTGTGGCCGCGGGTTGTACCATAGCCGTTTCCGTACTCTTTTGTGGAGCGGCTTGCCGGTGGGCTCGCAGCTGCGCCTGGGTCACGCCCGCTTCTTTCAGCAGGGCGGTGGTATCCGGCAGGGTTTGCGCTTCTGACCGGATTGTGCCGATCATCAGCAATGCGCCGCAAATAATAAAGGACAATAGGTTTGAATATACAGGATACGTTTTCATGGTTACTCCCTGAGTTTTTTAAGCAAATATTCCCCGTTGTAATACAACAGCCCGAATCCCTCGCTGGTCAGGTGTTTGCCTTTTTGGGCTTCGACCTCGTTTATGAAAGCCTGGAGACTGGTAATAACAACCTTCGTTTTTCCTTTTCCGAGCTGTTTTTGGACATTTTTGAGTTTGGCCTGCAAGCTTTGACAAATGCCCTTGTTATCGATCCATGTCGTGTCACAGGAAAATGACAGGTAGGAATTAAGTGAGTCTAATAATGCAGTAGGACTTATGGTATCCGGGAGCTTTATAGCCCCTATAGTTTTTATATTTATATTTTTATTAGCTTCTAATAATGAATCAACTTCACTGCGAATTTCACCTGATGGACCATCATCAATTGTATTACCCAATCCCCAATAGCTACTTGCTTTAGCATATACTAGTCCTGGAATATCCTTACTTACAAAAGAAAATGTTCCTCGTACTTTTTTCCCGGGTAAGGTTCCCAATGTATCTGATTTAGAGTGGATTTGAACCCATCTTACTGCATTTATCCATCGAATGTAATTTCCTTCCCATTCTTTATTTGGAGATTGTACATTAAGCGCATGAGATTCTAATTGAATAGAAAATGTGTATAATTCTCTTAATGAGTTTTTATTATTTGTTATTGAATATTTATAAATATAATTATCCTTATCTCCTGAATGGACTTTGGCTTTAACATTCAAGTCAAGTTTATTACCTGGAAAAAGTGTTACTGTATGAAAAGTACTATCAATAGTACTCCAGTATCTTACTTGGTAAATCCCCTGTGTAGAAAGATAAGTAATCTGTTCACCAGCTTTTTGCGCTTTAATATTATTGACAATAAATAATGTTATAATCAAACTTAGTATTAGTGTACGCATAAATTATCTCCTTTTAATATCTGTAGAAATAAATATGATAATGTTCGTTGCTCGTGTTTTTACTATGTACTTCAGGAGTGGGGTATCCCCCTTTTTTAAAACAAATATTTTGAAATTCTTTATTGATAAGTTGAACTTTTCCTGCAATTATCATACGATGAAGTATAACTCCGTTTCTTGAACTTGGATTCATCGGAAAACTTCTGGTTGTCCGAATATCTGCATCTCTTCCCACACGGTGAAATTGATGAGGTTGGTTCCAATTACCCAAGACATCAAATTGACCGCCATCAATCAAACTTATATCGTTAATATTTAATGGTGTTTGACGGTCATCTTGAGTACTATCTTCCAATACCAAATTATGCCAGACATTAGCAATGGCTATTAATGAATCTTTAAAAGTTTCCGTTATCCAATGATCCGTATCCGGAGTACGTGAATTCGGATACAAACCATCCAAACGTGGTCCTGGATGATTAGCTGTCCCCCCAACCTTACGATAATTAATTCCTTTGGGTAAAAGTACCAGATTGGGAACCCTCACTTGTAAAGTGTCACGGGCTACAAAATTTTGACCATTGATTTGGGTGGTTGCCCGTAGAACCACTTTACCACCATAATGCGGGGCCGTATAATTCACTGTGATAAGCCCGTCAGAGTTTGTTACAGAGACTATAAAATCTTTGGAAGAATAATTGGTTGCCTGATCGATAAAAACACCTTTTGAATTTTTCGGAGGAATTTTATCCGCTTTTTTCCCGTGCTGCTGATATCCATTATGAGAATGACCACCAGAACCGACTACCCAGTCTGCATAAATATGTACTGATTGATCAGCAGCAGGCTGGCCATCTCGCATTACACGAATTTGTATGCCTTTTTTTGTATTTAATATTTTAGTGTGTTTGAAAAAAGTACGGAAAGCACCAAAACTCGGAATTGTAGGCCAAATTTCTTTTTTACCGGGAATAATCATCACAAATGGTGAACTGTCCACCCAACCAAATGCCTGTACATGTTCGCTTACCCCACCTTTCGTGCAAGTGGGACCCGTTACGTTAAAAATAAATTGTTGTCCAGATACCTGTTTACCGTTTATCTCTTTGCTCAATTCGGTATCGGAGGAATAGACATTCCCGTTGGCGGCATAATCCAGGGTGATCTTATCTCTTTTTTTCACATCCGTTACTATAAGCGTATCGATCGCAGCTGTGGGATTGCTCACTTTGGCCATCAGGTGCGGAGGAATATGGCCCTCGCTGCTATAGAAACTGCGGTTGCGGTAATGTTGCTCGTTTTGCAGGGCCAGGTGAAACCCGTAATTGCTCCCGGGGTTGGCCAGCCACCTGCTGACGATGGACGTCACATTCAAACGCACATCGCCGGTCCCGGCCGGACCGGGGATCGAAGGGGAACCGGCGCCGGGCCGGTTCTGCCAGTTGAGCGTGTTTTCATCCCAGGACCCGGCAACTGTGCTAACCGTAAAGGCATTGCTGCCACTGAGTGCCCAGGATCGGCCGGATTCGTACAGGGATAATACGGCTGTGTCCAGGCGTGCCGGTCCGGTGAAATGGAGCCCGTTAAAGCGCAGGTAACTGCGAATCACCGCCGGGGCACCCCACCAAGTCCAGGCGGTGACGTTTTCATACGGTGAATTACCAAAATTAGTTGTCTGACAATGATTGGTACTCTGCCCGTATTCGGAACTGCAGCTTAAACTGAAAACCCAGGCATCATCGATTGCTTTTCCCGTTACCCCGGAATTCCACTCGAACGGACCTTTGCCATACAGGTACCACGTATCCGGGCAGTCGGGGGACATATCTCCGGTGATGGAGGAAGGAAAGTAGTCGCCCGGGAAGTATTTTCTTTCGTACTTTTGTTTGCCGGTGGAATCGGTCACCGTAATGGTCAGGCTGGTTTTTTTGTCAAACGGATTGGATTTTCGCTGTCCCTGTTCAAAAATCATTTTGAATTTCCCGCTATGGGGTGCCACATATTGAACAGGTACGTTCGCTGCGGCCATGGGTATAGCCGTAGAAGCAGCGGCCGTTCGCCGGACGGAATCGGGGGTAAGCACCATCTTCGCTTTGATCGTTGTTTGTCCGTAGGAACGGACGGGCAGGAACAGGCAGAAGATCACCAGTCCTGTTATAAAAACAATGCAGGCTATAGCCTTATCTGTAATCGAC
>DATFMK010000192.1:0-3384 GCA_035267005.1 Balneolales bacterium | reverse complement strand
ATTCCACTTAGGTGCGATTAAAAGCCTTAAACAAAATGCTTATAGTCAAAAAGGAGCTAATTTCAATTCCACTTAGGTGCGATTAAAAGACGTCTGTTAACCTACTTATTTTGGATATTTTACGCAATTTTTTGTTATTTTTTTAATGAAATGATCGTCGACCCGGAATAGCCGGATTTTCCCCGGGGATCGACAACCTGGTTTTCGAGGTGCGTTCGGCGATTATTGCCTTTTTGATGACGCTACATTCATCTAAAACTTTGGGATTTCATGAGATCGACGAGGCAACTGCCTCATATGATCGAATCAAGCGGATTTTTCTCTTTACCCATAACGTCCTTTTCCAGCCATTTTTCATCCCTGTTTTTGAAGATAATCACGCCGTCTTCATCTTTCATGATCTGATTGGCCCGGTGTTTCAACTCTTTAAGTTTCACATCACTGATCTCCCCTTCAAAGACCGAATTCTGTATCCAGTTCAAATACTGCCGGCACAGTTTAAGCATCTTGCCGACCCTTTTCTGATTAATATCGTATACCAGGATTACATACATAAATTACTATTCATTTGATTCATAAAATTATGTTAATGAGAATACATGACGATGGACGAATTAAGTAATTCGAGTACTTAAAGTTGGATCCCGAATTAATTTAACATTTATAATTACCTTTACCACCACATTTTAAATGGGTCATATTCTTCTATATCCAGGATATGTTTGCTCAGTTTGTAGCATTCAAGTCGTATCAGCCGCTTATAGCTTACACTTCTTCCCAGTTTCCTGTGCTTTATGGTTTCACCCAAACGTTCTTCAAATGCTTTAATGAACGTCTTTTTGCCCCCATCTTTAAGTGTGCACCGGTTGGTTTGTACATCAAAATCATTATCGGTCAATTCATGTTTATTCAATACCCGGAAAATGGTACGATCAACGACGATGGGTTTGAAAATCTCGGCCAGATCAAGAGCTAATGAATACCTGCGCGTTCCGGGATCATGTAAAAAGCTGATCGTTGGATTGAGCTGCGTATGATAAATCTGGCTCAGGCAGGCTGTATAACACATCATATTACCAAACGAAATTAACGTGTTCACTTCGTTTTTAGGTGGTTGTTTGGTCCGGCCGTTCATTTCGAAATCAGAAATGATCTCGTCGAATGCCTGGTAATAAACCTGCCGGATATTGCCTTCAACCCCCATGAGCTCCGGTATATCCTGGCATTCAGGAATTCCTTCCCGTAAGGATTCAATAGCTTGTATTTGCGCTTCAAGGTCCCGGTCCCGTTGCTGATAATAGCGTAAATTCTTTAACATATTATGAGCCGCACCTTCAATGAACCGTGCTGCTATCTTTTGCCTTTTATACTGGTCATGATAACTAAGTGCTTGTTGAACCTGCATTTTGCCCGCCAATAAATAATCTTTGGGCATGAATGAGCCGGAATAGTATTCATAATAATCGAAGAAATGAACAGCGATTTTTTGTTTGCCTAAAAAATTATAAAGCGCACTGTTGGCATCCAGACTGCCAAAACAATATAAATCAGAGATGCCTTCGATGGGCAAATATTTAGGTCGCCCTTCATTCCCGTCCTGATCGACGGGCGTAAATTTCAGGGTTTGATCCTTTCGGCTGAGCCGGCCGGGATTGAAGAGATAAAAAGTTTTATTCATGCTTCCCCGCTGTAACAAAATTCAAAATAACTGCATTTACGGCATATCGATTTCTTCTCAAGGGGTGGACACATTTCACGCCGGATAATGGCTTCACTTTCCCGGACCCATTGTTCAATTGTATCATGATCCGATTCCGATAAAATGATCTTTTTACTTTTCCGGAATTTGGGATATTCGAGGATACCACTGGCATCGGTTATGCCGATTTGATCAAGCATGTATAAATAATATTTCAATTGCGCTTCATGGACATACTCCATCTTATTGGATTTTTTTATCTCGTGAATGACTCTGTTTTTGGCGTCATAAAAATCGATTTTAATACTGCCGATCTGTAATTCCGTATATTTTTCCGCCCGTTCCGGATACGTGCTCTCGCCAATCAGTTTTCCCTCGGCAACCAGGTCCGAAGTGTGTTCCATATGGATTCCATTGGCGAACAGCCATAACTTACGATGGCATGTATGCAGATAAGCAATATGCGTACCGGTGATTGACATTCTGTTCTTCCCCTTATATTAAAATGACCAATAGCTTACCAATTATAGGTAATTTATTTAATGATGGCTAACAATTTGAATAGAGGAGTGGAGTTTTATTTCAATCACCGCATTTGAATTAGTTTAGCATCCAATGTTCTTTTATCAAAAATGTCAAAATGTATTGTTTTATAATGGAAACGCTTTTTATACTGACTGCATTCAGTTCAAAACAATTTGAAGTTATTTATGCTTATAAATAAACTAAAGTATTGATGATTTTCATCATAAATTCGTTATTCGTTTTATCTTCACAATTTTTATATCAAATACGGCACGACGCTAACTTTTTCAAACAGGAGGAAGTACATGAATCGGAAGAAGAAAACCATTAATCTAACCAATGAATTGCTGGATGATATTGACATGGCGATGAACGACCAGGGTTTTGAAGCGGAATATTATCTGGATATCGTTAAAAACGAAGTGACTTTTCTTTCGGATTTTTTGGAGGAAGATATTTACGAAGAAATTTCGGAGCTATTGGAGAATGACTCCGATGGAAGGTTTAGAGATATCCCGCACCGGTTTTCCCGGGAAGGATGGAGACAGATGGAACGATTTATCATCTCTCTGGATGATATTGACGAGAAAACCAGGGATCTGTTAATGATTACGATTCAGGGTCGTGGAGCTTTCCGTCGTTTTGGTGATGCCGTTTTTGAACTTGGGTTACGAGAACAATGGTTTGAATTCAGGGACCGTGAAAACAGGAAAGAAATACTGGATTGGCTGCTCTCGTGTGATTTGATATCCGAAGCCGATGTCGAAAAGGGAATGCAACTTTTAGAAGAACGCATTGCCAAAATTAAGCAGCGCGAAGAAGATCAGGCTAACATGAAAAAAGGTGCCCGGGTAAGATGTCGTGATAATGCAGGTCACGACGGACAAGTTACCGTAGGTGATATTTATGATGTATTGGATGACCGGGATATGCAGATCGATATCCGTATTAAAGACGACCGGGGGAAAATTATCTGGATACCGAAGAGTCATTTTGAGTTAGTTAAGTAAAAATTTTTTAGACCTCTTCTCTTTTGATTTTGGTCGGCTTATTCTGGCTGATAAAACCTTCAAGGTTTCGAAAACCTTGAAGGTTTGGGCGTTTCTTCATCATCAAACTCTCAATTTTATCACTTTCTTTCACCCTGACCATCAAATGGA
>DATFMK010000191.1:0-2679 GCA_035267005.1 Balneolales bacterium | reverse complement strand
CAATTATATAATGTTTGGTCAGAGCATTCAGATAAATGATGAAATGAAAAAATGATGCTTTAGGTCAAATATCTATCCATGTAAAGTAATATCTAATAATATATCACTTTAAATTTAAATTGGAACTAAATTAGAACTATTATTTAGTTACCAGATCTCGCAAGACAAGTCGCATCGCCTCGATATCTTGTAATGTGTTATACACATTGGGAGAAATTCGAATCGTGTTGCTACGAAAAGAAACAGAAATATGATGATCACTAAAGACCTGTTTGGCTGTTTCCGTTTCAATATGATCGGGTAGTCGAATGCCAAGAATGTGCCCGGCCCTTCTATCCGATTGTTCTAATGTATAGCCTAAAGAATCCAGGTCATCACTGAGTTTATCAGTCAAACGACAACAATATTCTTGTATATTTTCCACACCCCAATTAATAATTTGTTGAAGTGCTGTGAACATCATAGGAACCAGGATGAAATTGCTGCGTTCTCCCATATCATATCGAATGGCTTTGGGTTGATAGACATCGGTGTAATTCACTAATTGGGAAAAATCTTCACTATCCTGACGTAAAAGCCAATTCTCCTCAACCGGAATGCCATGATCAAACCGCTTGCCAAAATAGGCCATGCCGATGGCGTATGGTCCCATAAGCCATTTATAACCGGCACAGATTAAGGCATCCGGTTTAATTTCTTCGATATTGAATGGTAACGCACCTACGCTTTGAGTCCCATCGATCACAAAATAAGCATCGACACTTCTGGCTTTCTTCGCGATCGTTTTCAAATCAAATAGATAACCATCCGTCCAATGCACATTTCCCAAAGCCACCAATAAGGTATGCTGATCTATAGCTTGCATGATGATCTCATTCCAGTTCGTATTTTGATCCGGTCTCTTAATCTGTCTAATTTCAGCATTATTCTCCTTTGCATAACGAAGCCACGGATAATAATTACTTGGGAATTGTTCTCCGGCCACAACAATATTTTTCCCACTTGTTTTCGGCAAATTTTGAGCTACATTGGCCATTCCGTACGATACAGAGGGAATGATAGCGATACGTTTGGGATCATCACTATGGATGACTTGTGCAAACAATTCTCGTAAGGTGTCACTTTGAGAAAAGAAATCATCGGGATGAACTCGCCAAGGTTCTCTTTTCAACCGAATTCCTCGTATTCCGGCCTTTTCAACTGATTTTAAAAGAGGCGACATGTACGAGCAATTCAGATAATGAAAATCATCAGGGAAGGAGAATAAATTTTTTTGATTATCCATTAGTATTATGTTGCGTTAATTGATCTGTGATAGTGTAAGCTGTGGGACCGTACTGAAAGAGCACATCCAGAACGCTGCACCAGGGTTCGAAGCCTTCAAAATGCTGCCTGTAAATGGGATGAATAAATACCGGATCAATCCGTTTTTTAGCCTGCCTCTGATAATGGCGACTTTTATATTCCTGAAAGATAACATCCGCTCCAATGTACCCGGCAAATAGATCCGGATCAGAATCGTATTCAGGTAACTGACTGGCTAATTCCAACTTTTTTTGAAGATATAAATACGTAAAGAGACGATCCCTGAAATATGTATTGAAATCAATAAGATAAATAAATTCTGTAGCTTTATTAAAATCAGCAGATATTTCGGGTTCGTAAAAATCGTAATAAATGCTGTTACGATAGTTGTAATTAAGAGCACGCAGAATAGGTGTTATCCAGTCTTCGGAATGATCGATGCGTACCTGATTGACTGGTTTGGAGCGATCCTCGGTTACCACCGGAATATTGATCCATTGGGTACCTTTAGGTTTCCTGATTTTGGCCCGGTGTATCCTGCTTTTTCGGGAAAACTTCTCCGTATCCTGTAAAACCACACGATCGGCCTGCAGCATGGCCGCCAGGTAATAAAGATCAGGTGCAAAACACGGAGTTAGCAGGGCCAGCTTCATAGGGTTAGTATATTTTTAAAACGATACATTTGTTTAGATTTTAAAGGATAACCAACAAACCACGGATTAAAAAAGATCATCGACTCACTCTTCTATAATGCAAAGTTCGATTTTTGTTGTTGACCAGCAATAGTATCCTTATTTTTACATTTATTCCGGATTATGCACGAAGGAATTTTGTTGTGTCCCGAAAGCTTTCGGGACGTTGATTAAGCATTTTTAAATTCAACGAAGAGCATGGCAAAATTTCGCAGCTCTTTTTAGACTTCTTGAATTTGAGGAAATCGTTATTTTTTTACAAGGTTTTGTTACAATATGATATATTGATTCTTGTAGTTTACGTGAATAATTCGGGTTATCGATAATAGCGAATTAATTAAATAAAATTATTTAAAAATGTCAGACAACGTACGCGTTAGATTTGCTCCTTCTCCTACCGGGTTATTACATATCGGGGGATTACGTACCGCTCTATATAATTATTTATTTGCAAAACATCACGGTGGAGATTTTGTGCTTCGCATCGAAGATACCGATCAGAATCGGTATGTAGAGGGAGCTGAAGAGGATATTATTAAATCGCTTAGATGGTGTGGACTTACATATGATGAAGGTCCGGATGTTAATGTCGAAGGTAAATTCGGTCCATATCGCCAAAGTGAACGCTCCGGTTATTATCAAAAATTCGCCGAACAGCTTATTGAAGAAGGATATGCTTATT
>DATFMK010000190.1:0-2519 GCA_035267005.1 Balneolales bacterium | reverse complement strand
TAAACCGGTCCAACCGGTAGCGAAACCATAAGCAGAGGAACCGTATGCGGGAAATCTGCTCGTACGGATCTGTGGGGGAGCGGGGAGGCAACGAACCGCTCTACCCGGAATTGATGAATATAACTTGAAATAGCTATTAGTCTTTACTTCGCTTTTGTTCGTAGCGAAACTGTAACTGGTCGGATTTTACTTTGATCTCGGCGAAAACCTTTTTCATGTGCTCACTTTTGTACCAGTTGTCGAATTGTTCGAATGATGTAAATGAAAACGTGGCGGTCATGACCGCATTGTCATTACTGCTCGTCATCCGGTTACAGGAAGAAACATCAATATCCTTGAGATACGGTTCTTTTTGAAACTGCTCGATGGTCCCAAGGAAAATATCCGGTAAATCCTTTTGTGAGCACAATGATTCAACCCGAATGATAAAATCAATTTGATCGTTTTGACCACGTTGCTGTGCAAGAAGTGGAGTTATTCCGCTCATTATTAATAAGAAAGCAAAAATGGAAATTCTGAAAAGCAGCGTCTTTTTCATAACAAAATCTCTCTTAAGTTATAGCCTATAAATGTAATCTAAGCATTTTCATATAGATAAGATCTGTTTGTTAAAAGAAAGTTAATGTATGATGAGTTAATGGTGTGTCGCAGATTTTCATAGATTTGATAAGGTCAAAAATCGGTAGGGACCTACGATGGCATGTCCCTACTGCTCATTAACCCGAATTATTCACATAACCAATAAGAGGTAATACATATCATATCATATTGTAAATTAAGTGACTTATAAAAATGAACCGATGCTCGATTATGAGGACGTTAAAAAGGGCTGTGAAATTTGACTGTGCTCTGCGTTGAAATTAAAAATGCTTAATCAAGGCACCAGAGTGACTCTCATGCGTATTTTTAATCCCGAAAGCGTTCGGGACACGACAAAATTTTTTGGTGAATAATCCGGTTTAACTCAATCGTTTAATATTCAAAATCGAATTAGAAATTGGGAACAAATAAGTATGTAAAGGTTATTTTCGGGATTTTAGGAAGAGAAAGGAATATGAAGTAAGTAACATTAGTTAGAGATAAAAATCTTCTTAAAAAATCATGTTTCGATATTAATATTTTACCCCTTGTTATAAATGACACTCAAAGACCTTGTTATTTGTTAATAAACATAATCATAGGCGTCATATCGAACCTGCTTTTGGGGTGAGAGATCTTAGAAGTATTAATAAGGGAAAAAAGCTACTTTTTAAAACACATAATTCTATCGAACTCACGTTAAATTTGATATGATCGAACTTGATGGTTCCTATTTAGAAGGTGGGGGACAAATTTTACGCACTGCGGTAGGGATGTCGGCCTATACTGGTCAGGCTTGCCGTGTTTATAATATTCGCGCCGGACGTTCCAAACCGGGACTTATGCCACAGCATTTGAAAAGCATCGAGGCAGTCGCTTTTTTATGTCATGCGCAAACCGACGGACTCGAAATCGGATCAAATGAAATCGTCTTTTTCCCAGGTGAAATTCTTACGCAAAGTATGAAAGTCGATGTCGGTACCGCCGGATCCGTAACACTCATATTGCAGGCTTTATTAATCCCATCCACTCGAATTAAAAATACCATCGAGATTGAACTCACTGGTGGGACACATGTGTCATGGAGTCCGACGTTCGAATATTTTAAATACGTGTTTTGTCCAATTTTAGAGAAAATGGGATATCGCATTCAATCCGATATTGAACGATTGGGATTTTATCCCAAAGGGGGTGGAAAAATCAGAATCAGAGTTGAGTCGCCAGAGCAGATCAATTCATTTAATCCGGAGAGATCGGATGATGAAATGGAGATAAACGGCTATAGTTGTGCCAGCGAATCTCTATTTAAAGCGAAAGTTGCAGAACGCCAATTAAAAGGAGCCGCGGAGCTTCTTTCAATAGATCACGAAAAAATAAGTTATGATGAGAGTTATTCATCCGGATCTTCGTTGGTACTTGCGGCTCAATATCGGGATGGTGTTTTGGGTGCCGATTGTTTGGGCAAGCAGGGATTGCCGGCGGAAGAAGTCGGACGAAGAGCCGCACAAGATCTTTTGGAAACAATAAAAACGCAGGTCACTGTTGATGCATATATGTCTGATCAAATATTACCCTATCTGGCCATGGCCAAAGGTGAATCATTGATTGCAGTACCCAAATTAACCGGACATGTCCGAACTAACATTTGGGTAATCGAAAAGTTTCTGGATACAACGTTCACCATATTTGAAAAAGACAGTGTGGCAAAGATTTGGTGCCGTGGATCTAATTCCAAAATAGGTTAATAGAAGGCTTTGCAAAACCGTTCTTTTGCCCAATCTCTGCATTTTTATGACTTCGAAATCCTCGAATCCCGAAAGGTACTGTGTTAAAAATCAAGTAAAATCTGTATTTTTAGTTAAAAGAACATCATTGTCAAAAGACCAATGATGTATCTACGGTAGCCTCGCCTTTGCGTGAGGCTACTCTTTTCTTATGGA
>DATFMK010000189.1:0-2229 GCA_035267005.1 Balneolales bacterium | reverse complement strand
TTTCCAACTCGTTTTTGGGTCCGGCTAATCCAAGTGGATAAGTACTATAAAGTGTTGGATTCCCAGCTGAATCATAAGGAGTCACATTCGGGGGAGCTATTAAAGCTTCCTTAATAATGTCAGGTTGCGTTCCATATCCCTTATAAGAAGACGAATTGAGGTTATTCGTCGAAGCTGTGAACATTAAATTATCACCAATAGTTAGATTCTTATTTACATTGGCATGAATATTAATATTCGTTGAATAACGCTTGAAATTTGTACCTCTGACAATCCCTTCCTGATTCAGGTAAACACCCGATACGAGATATTGCAGATTATTCGTCCCACCTGAAAATGAAAGTTTATATTTATCAGTCGGTGCAGTGCGGTATAACTGTTTTTGCCAATTGGTACCGCTTCCCATAGCAGAAATTTTCTGACTCGAAAAAGCCTGTCCTTCACCAAACTGTGATGCAGCTTCGTTCAACTGCTTTGCCCATTGTTGAGCATTCATGAGTGGTAAATACTTCTTTATATGTTGTATACCAAAAGAACTTTCAAAATTTACATGCTGAGCACCTCTTTGTCCTTCTTTAGTTGTAATAAGGACAACACCATTAACAGCTCTTGATCCATAAATAGCAGCTGCAGACGGACCTTTAAGGACTTGTATGGAAGCGATATCAGAAGGATCTATTGAATTTAATGGATTTGGAGCTCCACCACCTCCTCCTGTACCTTCACCACCGGTGAAATAATCATTAGAAATGGGCATACCATCAATCACATAAAGTGGTTGACCGTTTGCAGATATCGATGAAGTACCACGTACTTGAACGGTAATACTTCCACCTGGTGCATGAGAATTTGTATGAACCATAACACCTGCGACTTTACCTTGCAGAGCTTGATCAGGTGTACTTATGGTTTCTTGCTGTAAACTTTTACTGGATACAGATGATATCGCACCAGTTAAGTCACTTCTTTTCTGGGTACCATATCCAACTACAACCAATTGATTCGATTTAAAAACCTTAGGTTGCAATTCAACATTTATTGTCGTCCGTCCCCTAACGGGTACATTCTTTGATGTATATCCTATATAGGAAAACCGTAATGTATCCGTTGAAGACTTCACATTTATCGTATATTCACCATTCGAACCGGTCGTTGTACCTATAGTTGTACCTACTACAAGAATATCCACACCAGGCAACGGATCGCCAGATGTAGCATCTTTAACATGTCCAGTCACTTTTAATTGTTGGCCATACGCGCTGCCAACCAAAAAAAGCGCACATATTGTTACCGGTATCAGACGTAACAGTTTTTTCATAACCATGACCTGTTATTGATTAAAGTTAGAAATAAGAAATCAATCAGATTCTGCATTAAACCTCCTCTGATTTATTTCGCTTGTGCTAAATGTTTCCTTTAGTAGAACCATTGTATATATAATTAGAGATCATTATGATAAATGTCAAGAATAACAATATATATTTATTAACATATTCGTAATTACATAGCCATACACGTGCTAAAATGTTTAGCTTGTCTATGTTTTACAAATTTTTATATTTTTTTCTATAATTGTATATGATCATCTAATTATATTATGTTTTAAAATTATTTTAAACTAATTAACTAATTTCCATTCTATAAATCTATTTTTACATTGACTTTAATATGTTTTTTTCTTCAATACCTTAATAGTATACTTATGTCCTTTATGTAAACTAACACTTAACATCTCATCTGTTCTATTCCAATGAATACGAACTCTTCTATGATCGACCCTTACGCTTTTTGGCTTCTGCTTGAGTTTTACATGTAAATCGATTTTACTTTGTACCGGATCCAGATGTATTGTTACCGACTTGCTTTCACTGTTCATAGAAAACTTTTTATGAATATCATGATCAAAACGATCAACATAAGTAAATGAGGTCCTTTCACCTGACTCACCCGGAATTGTAGTCACTTCAATGGAGTATAAATTCTTAGTTTTTTGCCAATTCTTGTCATTTCCCTGATATATATTACCGGTAACAAATATTGAATTGGTTTTGACAAAAACTGGAATATGGTTTAAATCAGTTGATGCCTGTATAGTCCGATTACCCTGATATGAACTAGACCAATTATGATAATCGTACCATGTTCCAGCTGGCAAATACACTTGGCGGGTGTCTTTTGTAGAATAAATAGGTGCGACTAAAAACGCATCTCCATATAAATATTCATTCC
>DATFMK010000188.1:0-2065 GCA_035267005.1 Balneolales bacterium | reverse complement strand
CGCTAAAATTATCAGTCTGCTTTATATTGTTGAAGAAAAATTCTAATTCCGACAATGATTCTGGTTCTCTAATATTTATACCTGATCGCTTACTATCTAACTGCTCAACTTCAAAAAATAGAGCTTTTCCATACCTTGGTTTTAACTCTTTATCAATAATATTGCTTTTGTGTAAAAAAACTTCGCCAATATCAGGACAAATAATTACACCATAACCTTTATCTTGTGCAAACCACTCAACAAGACCTATTTTTTGAGGATTTAATAGATATTTTGATTCAACAAATTCAGATATTTTAGGCATGATAATATTTGTCTCTACTAAATATTTTTATAATGTATTCTTTTCTTAATACGTATTCTCTCTTGACTAAGCATTAAATTAATAACTGTAAATTTCAAAGATTCTCTCTTATCGAGACCGTCCTCTTCCCTCTACCATCCGGCACCAATTTCTTCTCTTTCATCCAATCCAAAGCTTTATAAAAGTTCTCTTTGGGTATTTTTTCTTTCTCTTTGGACCAATGTTCTTCGGTACTGGCTTCAAGGACGATTTTATCGTCGCTTGGTGTTATACCATCGGCTAAGAGATCATTCCAGGCAGCGTATAAGGTGGCTACAACTTCCGAACGTACTTTATCCAAGGGAAGGAATAGTTTTATGAGTTCATCTACCTGATCTTTTTTTGAACCGAGTTTTTCATTAACGGTTTGAATGATCTCGGTCATATTATCACCGGGTATATAGCTGTATCCAATTTTCTGATTCTTTTTGGTGAACCAGCGTTTCATTCGTGCCCGGTGTTCAACTTTCTTTAAATGGGGGAAATCGGCCGGACCTGCGGCCAACCGTTTGGGGTTTCGATCGAGTTCAATTCCGAGATGTGATTCTGCCAAATGACTTATTTTTTCAGCTTTAACATGACCTAATAAGTTTTGGTATTTGGGATTCTCTTCATGTGCTTGAATGACCTTGGCAATAATACCTACATGAACATCGGTAGTCGTTATATTTGGAAGTGGAACTATGTGTGCGAATACATTATTAATTAATGCTTCTAATAAACTTTTATCTGTTTTCTGAGAATGGGAGAGCCTTTCTTTAAGAGCACCACACTTTTTGAACAATTCTTCTATTCTATTTACAATTCTTCTCTGTTCATTAAACGGTGGTACAGGTATTAATGATTCTTCAAAATACTTCTTGGGAACTCTTTGTTGTCCAGCAGTTCCCGTCATCCTATTTTTCCCATCTTTTCGAAATCGTGGCGTTTGTAAATATAGATATACATATTTGGTTAATAAGCAGTTATTTATTGACCTAAATATGTATAATTCCGTTGTTCCTGCTCCAAAGCCATTTTTCAGATTTTGGAATATTGCCGATTTACCATTTTCAAAACATGGAGTAATTTTGGCTAATCCGATATCACCTTCTTTAAAATGTGTAAAACCACTTTTAATCTCTTTCCATTTTTTAATTTCATATTCATGATATTCTGAAAAGCCATCAGAAATTAGTTTCATTGGTACAAATGATGCATCAATATCATCATTGGCTTTATTTCTTGGATTTATAATGCCAACATCATTTAGATGACTCCAAACCCATCCTTCTGGCAATTTATAAGGTACATCTTCAACCTTAATCGCTGGTAATTCTTTTGGCTTCCGTATTTTCCCTTCTTCATATAACCGCCGCTTTTCTTCTTTTATTCGCTCCAATAACTTTTCAGCAGGTTCATCATTGGGATCTTGTGGGACTAACCGGCCACGAACGGCTTCGTTGAGTATGGCTTGTTTGAGTTGATCGATGTGTTCGGGTTTGCGGTAGATTTGTTCGAAATTCCCGGTTAGACGTTTCCAGCTTTTCTTGGATTCTTCCGATGTTTTGGCAGACTGTAAATCGTCAAGTACAGCAATCTGTAAATGTTCATCGATTGTTTGGTCTTGCTTTATCTTTTGTTCGAGCTGATCTATTTGGGCAAATAAAGACTCAATTTTCTGAACGATAATTTCTTGATCGTTATAATTTGGAAGAGGTACTGGAAATGATCTTATCGTTG
>DATFMK010000187.1:0-5139 GCA_035267005.1 Balneolales bacterium | reverse complement strand
GGATATTATTGCCATGCTGGGAATGGAAGAGTTATCACAGGAAGATCAAATGATTGTAAATCGTGCACGGCGTCTGGAACGATTCCTGACCCAGCCTTTCTTCGTAACCGAACAATTCACGGGTTTTTCAGGAAAGTTAGTCGACCTCGAGGATGTATTAACCGGTTGCGAAGCCATTTTAAATGATCAATATGCCGAATACCCGGAACAGTCGTTGTATATGATTGGAAAAATAGAAGAGGCTCGACAAAATGGAACAGAATAATATGACCATAAAAGTAATGGTGCCGGAACGCGTAGTGGTAAAAACGGATGCGTCAAAAATTATAGCCGAGGCTGTAAATGGTTCATTTTGTTTGCTTCCACGACATATTGATCTTGTCAGTGTATTAGTCCCGGGTATCTTGATATATGAATCGGAGGGAGAAGAACATTATCTGGCCGTCGATGAAGGAATCTTGTTAAAATGTGGATTTGAGGTAATGGTATCTGTGATTAATGCCGTGGAGAGTGAAGATCTCGGAGCTTTGGAAGATACCGTTAGAAAACAATTCAAACGGTTGGATGAAGACGAACAATTAAGCCGATCCGCACTGGAAAAACTGGAAGCCGATTTTGTCCGTCGGTTTATTGAATTGCAAGAAGAGAGACGCTAAACAATTGGTAATTAGTAATTATAAATGAATTATGGGTGAAAATGAATTCTGATGATGAAAAGCGAAAAAAGTTTATTGATAACGGTTAACTGATCATTGTTTTTATGGTTGACGATCAAACTGACAAGCGAGAAGGTTTTGCCGAACGTATCGGTGAAAAAGAAGAACGGAAGCTTAAAGCCCGTCGTCAAAGAAATCGCGGACTTTGGTATGGACTGGGTATGTTTGGCCTGGTTGGCTGGTCTGTTTCTATCCCTGCTTTATTATTTCTCGCATTAGGGATCTGGATTGATGCCCATTATCCGGGTAAATATTCCTGGACATTGATGCTGCTGGTTTTTGGCATTGGCGTTGGTTGTGTAAATGCCTGGTATTGGGTGAGCAAAGAAAGCGGGAGGTCGTAAATGGAGTGGTTTATTCCCATGATCATTCTGCTCGTAGGCAGTATCTTAGTTCTTGCCATTTTTATTAAAGCCAGTTTTAAAGCACTCGGAATTCCCGCTTTAGTCGGTTATATCCTGATCGGTTTTTTGCTGCGGCTCATTGATGTAGAATGGGGAATTTTGAAAAACGGCGGAAATCAAATATTCGATTTCCTGGCCAATCTGGGAATTATCGCTCTGCTTTTTCGCGTCGGACTCGAAAATAAACTGGGAAGGTTGATTAAATGGCTTCCTAAAGCAGTTTACATCTGGATCGGGGATATTACGATCAGCGGTCTGTTGGGTTTCATAGTAGCACATCAGCTTCTGAAATGGTCTTTGATCCATAGTTTATTCATCGCGGTAGCTTTTACTGCAACAAGTATAGGTATTTCAATTTATATCTGGCAGGAAGCTAAAGTAGTAAATACACCTTTAGGTGAAATATTATTGGATGTGGCCGAACTGGATGATATTTCCGGTATCATTCTGATGGCATTATTGTTTGCCGTGGCTCCGGTGATTTACAATGGTGGATTGAATGTATGGCCCGTTGTTGCTCATACCTTAATTTTATTTTTGTTAAAACTTATTCTGTTCACCGGTATTTGCATTGTTATAGCACAATATCTGGAACGCCATATTTCCAAATTATTGCGAAGGTTACACGCAGCGGGCAGTGCGATGTTGGTCGTTGTTGGGATTGGTTTGGTCGTAGCTGCCACAGCAGGTTTATTAGGGTTTTCTGTGGCTATCGGTGCTTTTTTTGCCGGACTAATTTTTAGTTCTGATCCGGATGCGGTTAAATACGACGCTTCATTCGAATCCCTGCATGATATGTTTGTCCCTTTCTTTTTTGTAGGAATAGGACTCAGAGTTGAACACGCTGCCTTAACCGCATCAATCATACCATTCCTTATTTTACTTATAGCGGCCGTTTTTGGTAAAGTAATAGGTTCCGGAGTACCCACAGCTTTAATAGTAGGGACTTCTAGTGCCATTTTATTAGGTATCAGCATGATTCCACGTGCGGAAATTGCTCTAATCATTTTGCAACGTGGAATGGATCTTGGAGAGTGGGCAGTGTCTAAAAGAATGTTTGCGGATGTAGTACTTATCTCAGCAACAACCGCGATTGTCATTCCTGTCATTCTTAGAAAAATGTTATACAGAAGACGAGGAAAATTAAAGAAACTGGAGGGTGCATGAGTAATCTGATAACAGTATTGGAATATGTGATAGCAGGAGTAGGTATGGGACTGTTTTACTTTGGTGGATTATGGGCAACGTTGCAAAATTTAGACAAACGTACTCATCCATACCTGTTGTTAGTCAGCAGTTTTCTTATTCGAGTAGTCATACTTCTGGTTAGTTTAGTGCTGATTATTCAACTGGACTGGTTTGCTTTATTGGGCGGACTCATCGGCTTTTTCAGTATCAGATTCTTGCTGGTATTTCTGATTAACCCGAATTATTCACGTAACTAATATGAAGTAATACATATCGTATTGTAAATTATGTAACTTATAAAAAATAAACCAATTCTCGATTTTGAGAACACTAAAAAAAAGATGCGAAATTTGGCTGTGCTCTGCGTTGAATTTAAAAATGCTCAATCAAGGCACCAGAGTGCATCACATGCGCATTTTTAATCCCGAAATCTTTCGGGACACGACAAAATTTCTTGGTGAATAATCCGGGGTTAAACCGGGGAATCTGCCAAACAAAATGAGAAATAACGTCTGAATATGGAATTCAATCCGGATAATATTATTTATTTTCAATGGGGATTCGTCAAAATTAATGCAACGCTGGTTTTTTCGTGGATCGTAATTTTAATTTTGTGGATCAGCTCCTGGTTAATAACCCGGAAAGTGACATCCGGAGCGGGGATATCTCGCTGGCAAAATTTACTGGAATCGGTCGTTTCCATCATTCAGGATCAAATAAGGGAGGCGAGTCAACAGAATCCGCAGCGGTATTTGCCGTTCATTGGGACTTTATTCCTGTTCATCGTTTTTTCCAACATGCTTACGATCATTCCGGGGTTTAACGCACCAACAGCCTCGCTGTCGACTACCGCCGCTTTGGCCGCTTGTGTATTCGTCGCGGTTCCGGTATTTGGTATTGTTTCTCTCGGGATAAAAGGATATCTGTTGCAATATGTGAGGCCAACCCCGTTTATGCTGCCATTTAATATTATTGGAGAGCTTTCCCGTACGCTGGCACTTGCAATTCGTCTTTTTGGTAACATCATGAGCGGAAGCCTGGTTGTAGCCATATTATTAAGTCTGGCTCCACTGTTCTTCCCTGTAATTATGCAGATACTTGGATTATTGGTCGGATTTATCCAGGCTTATGTATTCGCAATTCTGGCTCTTGTTTATATCGCATCGGCAACAAGAGCGCACCACGAGAAAAATGATAATGATAAGGATGAAGTGTTGAATCAATCACAAATGTAAAGAAAGAGGGAATTATGGATAGTATTTCAATTATTGGTATGGTTTCCATTATTGTTGCCGGATTAACAATTTCCATCGGTTCTATTGGACCTGCCTTTGGGGAGGCACGCGCTTTGGCTCAGGCCCTGAGTGCAATTGCCCAGCAACCGGATGAATCCGGAACGTTAACGAGAACCCTTTTCGTTGGATTGGCGATGGTCGAATCGACGGCCATTTACTGTTTTGTAATCGCACTGATCATCATATTTGCCAATCCATTTTGGGATTTTGTAATTAAACGTGTCGGAGGCTAAACGTGGCATTCGATTGGTTTACATTTGCAGCTCAAATAATCAATTTCCTGATCTTGCTGCTTTTGCTTAAGCGTTTTTTATATGGTCCTATCATCAAAGTGATGGAGAAGAGGGAGAAAACCATCGCCGATCGATTGAATGAGGCTAAAAGCAGATTAGAAGAAGCAGAGCAGGAATCGGATGAATATCGAAGTAAGAAAAGGGAGCTTGAGCAAAAGAAAACCGAGTTGATAGAAAAATCGAAAGAAGATGCAGAAAATTATCGCAAGAAGCTCATGCATCAGGCTCGTGAAGAGGTAGATAAAATCGAAAAAAACTGGCGGGAAGCGATAAACAGAGAACAGGCTTCTTTTATGCATGATTTATCGCAACGTGTGGAATCTCAGATATTGGCGATTGCCCGACGTCTTTTACGCGATCTGGCGAATCAGGATATTGAAAAACAGGCCATTCTTGTGTTTTTTGAAAGAATGCAGGAGATGGAAACCGATGAATGGGAAACTGTGGCAGAAATGGTCAAAGAGTCTGGTAAACGAATGACCATAAAAACCAGGTTCGAGATTCAGGAGGAATGGCGAAATGAATTACTGAGAATTATTAAAAAGCAGTTTGGGGAGGAAGTGGAACCTCATTTTGAGACCTCGTCTGAGTTGGGTTTTGGTATTGAGATTCGTATGGAAGGACGCAAACTGGCCTGGACACTCGACAGCTATCTCGGAATGCTTGAAGAACGAATCAGTGATGCCCTGGAAGAAGCACTTGAAAAACGCATTGGTGAAATAATCAATAAAAAACCCAAAAACATAACGGTGAATCAACAATCCTAATGGGCAAAAAGGTTAAAAATAATGATCAGCTGTCTTTCCTTTTAAAGGAGGCTTTGAATGTCGTGGATAAGACGCTGGATGATTATAAACCAAAACTATCTCCTAAAGAGATTGGAACCATAAAATACGTCGGTGAGGGTATTGCAAGAGTAGATGGATTGCCGACTGTGAAATCGGAAGAACTGGTTCGTTTTCCCGGCGGACTTTTAGGAATGGCTTTTAATCTGGATCCGGATGAGGTTGGGGTTATTTTACTGGATGAAAGTGAACATCTTCAGGCCGGTGATGAAGCTCATCCAACCGGTAGAGTACTCGATATTCCTGTAGGCGACGCCTTATTGGGAAGAGTAATGGATGCTGTTGGTCGACCACTGGACGAGAAAGGAATCATTCCCACGGTAGACAGACTTCCGGTAGAAAGACCGGCTCCTGCTATTATGAATCGTGCCCCGGTGAATCGTCCTTTGCAAACGGGT
>DATFMK010000186.1:0-3123 GCA_035267005.1 Balneolales bacterium | reverse complement strand
GGTCGCGGATAAAACGCGTGCCGGAGAGTGGATGGCGCATGCAAGAACATAAGGTCCGCCGCCGGAACCCCCTGTAACGTGAAACCGGTCCAGGTCAAGAAAGTCGGCCAGCTCCTCGACATCACTTGCCCAATCTTTTATCGTTCGTTCTGGCGCAGGATCGGAAAGACCGTAGCCGGGGCGTTCCGGGGTAATTACACGCATGCCGTACTTTTTGATCCAGGATGCGTTCTCAAACCGTTTAAAAACTCTGGACCCGGGGGTTCCGTGAAAGAGAAACAATGGAATACCGTCCGGTTTCCCATAATCGGAAAAGCCAAGATGGCGTCCATCTTTCAGTTTTATTGTATTGTCTTGCATTATTAGTTATGTGGTTTGATTAGTAACCTGATTTAGATAAATAATCTTCATTTCCGGAAAACCTTCGAGGTTTATTTGAATTTCAATTCAATAATTGATCTACACATATCATTTATTCAAATCAAAAGTTATAAAACCTCGAAGGTTTGGAAAAAAATAGGGCATGATAGAATTAATTCCATGTTTTTTAAATCGAACTCAGGTTAGTAAGTAAGGTTGATAATGCCTCAAAATATTCTTCTTCATTTACATCGTCTGTCAATGCCATTTGTAAAACCAGGCCCTGATATGCCATGAGAATCAGGCTTATTACTTGTTTATCCGATAACTTCGATGGGTTTCCTTTTGTGCTGCTGTTTTTTAACCGATCATGAATAATTGCGTTCATATTGCGAGAACTTTCCATCAAAATAGATTTGATTTTATCAGACCGCAGCGCTTCACTCCATAAATGGATGTTCATGTTTAACTGGTTATTTTCCTTTTGGTAAACAGCAACCTCTAAAAGTTTATGTAATATCTTATCTATGACCTGTTTTCTGCTGTCTGTATCCCTGATGTCCTGGAATAAATCTTTTACTGAATTTCTGCTTACTTCAGCCATTGATTCAATGATATCATCCTTACCCGCGAAATAATTATAAACCGCGCCGGCGCTCAGCTCTGCCTTATTGCAAATATCCCGCATAGAGGTCTGATGAAATCCCTGGTCACTAAAACACTCGGCTGCCGCTTGCAGTATTTGTATCTTTCGTGACTGTTTATACTCTTTTCCAACTTTTGGCATTTTATTTAAATAATTTATGTAAATAGAACGTTCGTTTTATATATAATATGCATTTTCTATTAATATTGCAAAAGAAGCAATGGAATATCATCTGATTTTGAATTAATCGTTGAAAAAAATTATAACTACTGGACAGAGAATAACTTAATTTAAGTTAATAATCAATTATATTAATATTATAATTAATATATTTAATTTTTATTTTGATATTTATTAATTAATAACGTTACTTAATAAATAAAATCATAAAGGAGTTGAAAAATGAATGAATTAACCAATTGCCCCTATTGCGGGGGAGATTTTGTGATAAAAGAGGTGGAGTGCGAAAGCTGCAAAACCCGGATAAAGGGCAATTTCAGGGTGAATCGTTTCCACATGTTTAGCCCGGAGGATCTCTATTTTATAGAGGTTTTTCTAAAAAACGAGGGCAATATAAAGCTGATGGAAAAGGACTTAGGGGTGTCCTACCCTACGGTGAAAAGCCGGCTTAAAAATATTGTGAAAATACTAGGATATAAGTCAGAGAATACCGATTCGGAAGAGCGGGTAAAAATTCTCAGGTCGCTTTCTAATGGTGAGATTGATGTTAAGGAAGCGATGAAAAGGCTCGGCAAATAATCCGGGTTAAATGAGATCCCGGTTGGCAATAACAATAAATAAATATATGAAGGAGTAAAAAAATGAGTGAAGAAAAAAGGATTATACTGGAAATGGTAAAAGATGGGAAAATATCGGTAGATGAGGCTGAGCAGCTTTTGGATAAAGCTGAGCCGGGAGAATCGATTGATGATACCGAAGTCGCTAAAAAACCAAGAAGTAGAAAATTCCTGCGCATACGTGTGACCGAAGAGGATCAGGAAAAAGTAAATATTAAGATTCCAATGGCGTTAGCCAAAGTAGGGTTGAAATTTATCCCCAAAAATAAAATGAAAGTAAACGGGGAAGAGATTAATTCCGATCAAATATTGGAAATGATAAAAGAAGGTGCCGAAGGGGAGATTGTAAATATCGACGCGTCTGACAAAGGAAAAAATGTTAAGATTACTATTTTTATTGATTAACAGGAATTATCCGGGCGGCTTATCCTTAATGGCGTATTAAATATCAATACATTTAAGTTCTATTAAACAAATTCTCCGCCATTCAGAATCGATAAGTCGCCGAAAACAAAGCGTAATGCAACCATGCGAAATTATATACCGACTTGACATCGGCTCCGCCCTCAAGGGTACGGTAACCGGCGCTTATGCCAAAGTGATCGTTGATTGCGTAGTAAGGTTTGAGGGCGATGTCAAACGCGCGTCCCGGTCCGCCGGCCAAACCCTCAAAGTCAAACAAAAGATGCCATTTCCTGGCAAACCACCAGTCGGTACCGATATAAGCAAGGGGTACAAACCCGATATCCGTTTTTTTACTACTCGTACTTCCCTGTGACAGTTCGATTTTTGCATCACGAATCTTAGCTGTCAATCCAATCGCCAATTTAAATCGTTCACGATTCAATAAGCGATAACGGTAACCGAGCCGCCAGGAATTGAACTTGTAGGTGCCATCAACCGGCGTGCCGGGTGCATAAGATTCACCAGCAAATTTTACAGCACTTGTAAATGAACCTGTCTCGGTATAAGCAAGCGGTGCGAGCAGAGCCCGGAAACTGTGCCGGTTGGTTATATTCCATGTTAGGTAAAGCCGGGCGGCAGGCCAGGGCCCTTTTCCGGCCAGGTCGACCAGCGAAAACCGGGTACCTGCATCGGTATTGGGAATCTGTACATTGTTACGTCTTTGCCATACGGGTCCTGCTTCAAGATCAATCACAATTCTTGAAATATTTTGTGCCAAAAGAGAAGGTGCCGTCGCGTACATCAGTGCCAAAAACAATACTTGTCGAATGATCATGTTATTATGCCACATCTTGAACCCCCATTGAAAAAAGTTACATTATTGAAGCATAAAGATCCCGTGTATCAGGGATATGT
>DATFMK010000185.1:0-2781 GCA_035267005.1 Balneolales bacterium | reverse complement strand
GAATTTTTAATGATGAGCGAGTATATGATTTCTATAAATCAATAAGTCAGTTATTTCAGAAAAAAGGGATTGCTCAGCTACAGGCTGTTTCAATTCCAGGCCCAAAAGGTCAATACATTGTTATAGATTTGTTTCTCAAATTCGGTCGGACCATTTATTCTCTGCAAACAAGTTTTGACGATTCCTCTCCCTATTCTAAATATAGTCCGGGACATATATCGCTTTTTTCTATCATTAAAAATGCAATCGATAATGGTATGAAGTATCTGAATTTAGAACGGGGACAGGAAAGCTATAAATCCAGAGTTGCCAATAACACCATTCAAAATAGAAATATAAACATTCGACATTCTTCACATTCAAATACGAGACGTTTGATTTTGTATAGAATGCTCTACTGGGTGTTTTGGAAAAAATATAAATTGAATTATGAATGGAAAATTCTCATGATTTTTTGTCACGAATACCATTTATTACCTGGTTTAAATAAATACATATATGATCTGTTTTACCGGATTTCAAATAAATTAAGCAATCAAAATTAGGAATTAAACGTGATCTGTTATGCGTCAAAATGCAGAGATTGGGCAAAAGAACGGTTTTGCAAAGTCTTCTTATAAATAACGAAGTCATTCAATACTGATTGATGTATGATTAAACAATAGCATTTTATTAGATGAAAGATATTATTATGGATACCATTAATATGAAGCACCAATCTGGCCGTCATAAAAATAGTTCGACTGTTCATTTAACAGATGCCCAACTGTCTATCGAGGTGATTAAAGATCTCAATACTTTCGATTCTATTTCCCGGCAATGGAATGATCTGGTTGAGGAGACCGATTCCCATATCTTTCAAACATTTGAATGGCAGCGTATATGGTGGAAATATTTTGGGGAAAATAGTGAATCGCATTTTTTACACATCATTCTGTTTCGGCAAAATGATCATCTTATCGGGATCGCTCCGTTTTTTGTCGATCTGTACAAATATTTTGGTAAACCATTGTACCGATGTCTCCGTCTAATCGGCTCCAAAATCATGCAGGATGCAGATAAAATGTCTACGGGATGGCTCACTCATAGCGATTATCTGGATTTGATCATCAAACCAGGTTATGAAGATGTAGTGTATCAGGGCTTACGTGATTATTTCTTACAGTATGAAGTATTGGATGATATCATTATGGAAGAAATTGATGGAAGGAGTTCGCTCCTGAGTAATTTTGTGGTCCTATTGAATGAAATAAATGATTTTTGGAAAGTTGAGATTGAAAATTCGTCAGTATGTCCGATTGTAGAATTGAACGGTGACTGGGATCAGTTTTTGAAGGGATTAAGTAGCAATATGCGGTATCAGGTACGTCGATTTATAAAAAGAGCAAGTGATGGCAACAAAAAGAAAATTTTTGATATTTATCAATTTGATAAGGAAGAAGAAATTGGTCCGGCGTATGAAAAACTGGTTCACTTTCATCAAAACCGATGGAATGACCGAGGTCGACCTGGAGCTTTTAATGAGCAGCGAATGTATCAGTTTTATAAGGAAATCACTTCCACTTTTCACAAAAAAGGTTGGCTGCAATTTCAGAAAGTCACGGTACCCGAGCAAAAGAATCAGTGTGTAGCCATTGACCTGATGTTTAGGTATAACAAAACTGTTTATCTGATTCATCGTGGATTTGATGATTCATCATCATATGCGGAATACGGACCGGGAAACTCGTTACTCTATACCGTTATTAAAGAAGCTGCAGACGACGGATTCAAATGCTATGATTTTCTTCGGGGAGATGAAAGCTACAAATTCAGAGTGGCAACCAATGCCATTCAGAACAAAAATATTATTATTCGGAAAGTTCAAAAATCAACCGTCAGTCTATTGCTTTTTTATCACTTCATATACAGGATGATTTTTTTAAAACGGAGAATACGTTTTGAATGGAGTATTATCGCAAACTATTTCAAAAGTAAACGGCCTGTGAATGCCTTGCGGAGTTATACGAATGACTTATCCAGTCGAATTGCGTTGAAATTTAAATAACGTGAATTCGAATATAATTATAGACTTATTTTAAAAGGCTTATAGCCATCTCAGGTCGACGTCTTTCCGGGCCCCGACCCGGAATCTCGATTTAAGGGCAAAGTGCGTTATTGGTTTATATTTGGATGTCATGTTGTTAGCTTAACGTGAATTCGATATAATTATAGACTCATTTTGTTTCATATCCACAGTTGGAAGATCTCTCACCCAAAAAACGGATTCGGGATGACACCTTTGAGTGATGTCTTTTAACCCTCAACATCATCTTCACCCATTCGCGTCATTTCGACCGGAGGGAGAAATCTTCAAAGTAACCTATTCCTTTCAAGACGCTGTTTTGAGATGATTATATTTTGAACTCTCGTTAGCTTAATCCCTACGTTTTATAAGCGATGCCATCGCTTTGGTTGGATCCTGAATCCAGTTCAGCCTGCCCCGATGCTTTTTTCGGGGGGAAGACGTCGTTTGGAGTAGGTTTTGGGTTAGGTTGCAATTTAAAAGGCTTCCAGCCATCTCAGGTCGACGTCATTCCGGGCCCCGACCCGGAACTCGATTTAAGGGCAAAGTGCGTTATTTGGTTTTTATTTGGATGTCATGTTGTTAGCTTAACGTGAATTCGATATAATTATAAACTCATTCTGTTTATATCCAAGGTTGGAAGATTTCTCAACCAAAAAGTGGATTCGAGATGACACCTTTGAGTGATGTCTTTTAAACCTAAACATCATCTTCAT
>DATFMK010000184.1:0-2033 GCA_035267005.1 Balneolales bacterium | reverse complement strand
TTTCTAATTCATTTAAAGCCTGCTTACGCTTAACCAAGATAATTTTTCTGAAATATTCGAGTTCTTCGTTATTATATGGTGTGGTTTGCTCTGTAGTTATTTTTTCCATAGCACTATTAACCCATTTTCATTAAATTAATTAATACTTTAGCCCCAATAAATTATAAATTCAGAATTCTGATGTATCCCTGTCCATCAAAGATATGAGTTATCAAAACCCCCTTAATCATTAGAAATTATTGTGTTTATAATTTAAATCAAGATCATTTATTTTGCCATCCAATACTCAATAAATGAAACGGTTCCCTTTTGCCAGTTTTTATCCCTTAAAATTTTTTTGAGTTAATTATATCAAACACCTAAATTTTTCCAATCATACATCTATCTTGAAAAAGATAAATATTAATAATTACTCATCTCTAACTCTAAGTCAATCATACATTGTTTTTAAACCTTGTGTTAGATTATAACTATTTAATGTAATTAGCAAATAGAATTTATCTATAAGTAACAAAAAATTAATAATTCTGCTTTAAAGCGTAATATTAGTTTAATAAACCAGAATTGGATGAATGTTCTATGTATTAACCTCAGAAGCCTATGCATAACCGTTCTGTCGCCCAATCTCTGCATTTGTGTGACTTCGAAATCCTCGAATCCCGAAAGCATTCGGGATGCTGCGGTTCCGAAGTCGCTCAGGTTTTGATATTGAACAAAATACCTGGTTTTGCAAAGCCTTCTTATAAAGTATCAGTCTTATCAGTATGAATTATCAAAATGGATAAATCGCCATTATTGAGGATTTATATAAAAATAGATATAAATATCTTTAGTGATGGGTTTAGTTTTACATTGATTATTATTGTTTAAGGTAAATATTGATTAAAAGGATTTTGTCAATGTAAAAAAGACGTTTTAAAAGTGACTTAAATGTCTTTTTTGTTGTATATATATGGTTTTGAAAAGATTTCTTTGATTAAATTATTATCGGGCTTTTTGGTTTTGACAAAATCTGGTTTGTTAGACCTTGTAGACGGCTATGCAAAACCGTTCTTTTGCCCAATATCTGCATTTGTGTGACTTCGAAAACCTCGAATCCCGAAAGCATTCGGGATGCCGCGGTTTCGAAGTCGCTCAGGCTTTGGTAATGTACAAAATCCCTGGTTTTGCTGAGCCGTCTTGTTAAGCAAAAAAACTAAATCGAACAATCTTATTACGTTATTTTTATGAAACACATACGTTTTTTAATCCCTTTGGGATTTATTCTTTTAGGATTTGTATTGCAAACATATGCCCAACAGACGGCACCGTACAATCAGCATAAAGTTTTTGATCCTACATTCCTGGATCAGCCAGGAACGGCGTATCGAAGTGGAAGTGGGGCTCCCGGACCCGATTATTGGCAGAATGAAGCGGACTACAAGATCAATGTTAAATTAGATACGGATCATAATGTAATTTCAGGGACAGACGTCATCACTTATACTAATAATAGTCCAAATAGTTTACATTATGTTTGGCTGCAAGTGGATCAAAATGTCTTTAAAAAGAACTCGAGAGGTACATTAACGACGGCTCCTTTGGGAAAGAAAAATGGTTTGACTGGTGGTTATCATTTTAGCTCTGTAAAAATTAAACTCAATGGCCGGACTTATAAAGCTAATTATCTGATAAGTGATACCCGGATGCAAGTTCGACTGCCTCAGGCATTAAAAGCTAAAGGTGGTCAGCTCAAAATAATGATCGCTTATTCTTTTGGGATAACAGAACACATGATGCGGTTGGGTATGATGAAAACAAAAAACAATCCTATATATGACGTCGCGCAATGGTACCCGAGAATGTGTGTTTATAATGACATCCGTGGCTGGGATACCCTTCCTTATCTGGGAGCCGGTGAGTTTTATTGTGATTACGGTAATTTCGATTATACCGTTAATGTACCATGGAATATGATTGTGGCCGGTTCCGGTGTATTGCAAAATCCGAAGGAAGTATTGACCCGTACCGAAAGAGAACGTCTGGCGAAAGCA
>DATFMK010000183.1:0-13691 GCA_035267005.1 Balneolales bacterium | reverse complement strand
ATACCAGCTGGCTAAAGCGACATCGAACATTTGTACAAATATTTTACCAACATCTTTTTTTATCCATTCATCAAATACATCGATCAGAAACTGACCATATTTTGTTGTTTCCACGGACCATTCCGTAACCTGACTGTGTTTACGGGTTTGAGGATTCGCCAATCCTTCGTTTTCATTTGCTGTTCTCTCCACTATGGGGATAAACTGAATATACCGGCTTCCAATACGTTTCAGGAATCGATAAATAATTTTCCCTTGATCTGCATTATTATGATGAACACAGGTAAGCGTATTGAATTCAACCTGATATTTTTTTAATCGTTCAATACCTGCCATTACATGGTCAAACGAAGGTTTTCCACTTTTGAATACACGATAAGAGTCATGAATCTTTCGCGGACCATCAATCGATACACCTACCAGAAAATGATTTTCAGATAAGAATTCACACCATTCATCATCCAATTTTACTCCATTGGTCTGAAACGCATTGTGAATTTTTTTTCCATTAGCATATTTTTGTTGGAGATCCACCACTCTTCGGAAAAAATCCAGTCCCATTAAAGTGGGTTCCCCACCCTGCCATGCAAAATCAATCTCAGGCGCATTCTGTGTTTCTATATATTGTCGGACATATTCTTCCAGTACCTCCGGAGACATTTTAAAATCATGATTATTAGGATATAAATGCTCCTTTTCCAGGTAAAAACAATACTCACAATTTAAATTACACAGCGGACCGATTGGTTTGGTTATGGTATGAAATGCAGAAATAGATTGGTTATTTGAGTTCATTTTATTTTAAAATTAATGATATGTTATCCCCAAAATCATTTCCTTGTTTGTTTGGTTGTTGAGGATATCTTAATAGTTATAAAAAAGAGGACTTTTAAACATCTCTTACACATCGAAATCCGGTATGTCCGGTGGAACTATCCGGTGTATTTGATGTTCGTGCGGCTACTCGATACCGGTTGCAATAGGATCTATGGCAAAGATAAGAACCACCTCTGACCACTTTGACCTCACCTTCCGGCGGCCCATCAGGATTTTTTCTGGGTCCGCTTACATGATAATCGGGACTAAACCAATCGAGACACCATTCCCAGACATTTCCCGAAGTATTATATAATCCATAATTATTTGGCTTGAAGGATTTAGCGGGTGCAGTCCCGGCATAACCGTCGTCGCAGTTATTTCTCACAGGAAATTGTCCCTGCCAAATATTACAACGATGTTCGCCATCGACTAACAAATCATCTCCCCATGGGAATCTCTTTTGAACCAGGCCGCCTCGTGCGGCATACTCCCATTCCGCTTCGGTAGGCAATCGTTTCCCAGCCCATTTGCAATATTCCACAGCATCATTCCAGGAAACGTGCACGACGGGATGATCCATTCGATGTTTAATATTACTATGCGGTCCCTCCGGTGATTTCCAGCAAGCGCCTTCAACCGCGCACCACCATGGGGCCTCCTGAACTACTTGAGGATTGGAGCCCAGGATTTTTTCCTGAACAAATTTACAAAACACAAACGACCAGCCATATTTTTCAGCTTCCGTAACATAATGGGTTTCTTTAATAAACTTTGAAAATTGTCCATTAGTAACAGCCGTTTCATCTATATAAAATGGAGCTATCTCAATTTCCCTGACAGGTCCTTCACCATCTTGAGGAAATCCTTCTTTATCATCCGTTCCCATTAAAAATGATCCGCCTTCTAATTGGATCATCTTTTCAGTGGAACCGGAGTTTATTCGTTGTAATCCAAAATTGACCTGCGTTTCAGATGGTTCCCGCGATGGAGCACAACAACCATGCATTTCTTCGGTTTTCATTTTCTTCATAAATACTTTAGTCACGATTTTTGGAAGTAGAACCCTAATTATGGTCTTTCTTCAATTTAAAAATCGAGTCCGAAAAGTCTACAAATAAATTTGGAATATAGGATTACAGAAGGCAGAAGACGGAAGGCAGAAGACGGAAGGCAGAAGGCAAAAGGCAGAAGGCAGAAGGCAGAAGGCAGAAGGCAGAAGGCAAATATCCCAAAAAATATTTGGATCGTTTTAAGGTTCCGGCCTTTGAAAAATGGGCGTTAAGAATTCGGTGGAATGCAGCGTTAACCCTTGAAGGCGTTCGGGACCTACCGCATGGTACTTGGAATCAGGCTAGACCCGTAATGTAGCATTGGATATTTTAAGCGTAATGCAGCCGGATTTAGCCTATTTTACGTCCGACGGTGATTTTGGGTTCCAGCTTGCCTGTTCTCGAACACTTTCGGGATCATCGCTGAAAGGTAACACGACGCTATAAGGCTATAGAGAACTGACAATATTTCTTACCTCATACTAACGTTAAACAATAGTTTATAAATAACTTACTATTGACTATTTTGATCGGTAATTTGTTCAACATCAATTCGGCGTATCAGCAATAAGCCTTTCCCATTTATGAGAATGCCGGAGGCACCTGAATTATTTATTTTTTGATTCGCAATCATCAATTGTTTGCCATCTATGGCTCCATCAACTCTGCCTTTATCATATGTCACGGTCATTTTCACCCAGCCATTTTTGCTTGATGTAGTTTTTCCCATAATGATATTTCTATTACCACCGGTTAAACTACCTAACGAGACATTTCCATCATTATATATCATGAAGTTGTAATCCTGGTTATCCTGAATTTGATTGACAAGACCAACTTCTCCCGTGAAGTTTTCACTTTTAAACTCTATTTCAGCTTTAACATGTTGAACAGGCTTACCAAAACCTATTATCACCATTTTGTTATCTGGATTTACTGATAAAACGGTATCCCTTTCTTCAACAATAGTTGATGAATTCAAGTCCTGCGGTCCCCCCTTATACCAGCTAAAATCGGAGATTAACATAGAAGGTGATCCCGGACCAGGCGTCCAAATCCAACCGCCATTATGAAGTGTTGGGATACTTGCCATAATAGTCGTCTTTTTCTTTTGTTCCCGGATCATTTTCTGTTTTAATGCAATGGTTCCTATCCCATGTTTAAAAACTAATTTTGCCCCGTGATCTCCTGTTTCAATAAGCAGAAATACGCCAACTAATGAGATCAGAAAAACACCAAATTTCAGACTATTAGACTTTTTCCTCTTCCTCCAGCGAATGAACAATCTTAATAACGCATAAATACCAAAAAACCAGGCAGTCGCCTTTCCCCACTCGGCATGTTCCCCGATATCGTGATACATGCTTTTAGGAATCATTAGTTGTTTAGCCGCTTGCTCCCCTGTAAATACGGCTAATATGGCACCAATCGCGCCAATCACATAGAGGGATATTGCAGCTTTGGACAACCATTCCTGTCTTTTAAAGATCAAACTTAATAAATCAAAAAAGACTGCCAGTAATAATGCAGCAATAGGCAGATGCACAATAATGGGATGAATATTGGGTACCCATTGGGGTAGAAATTGCATAGGTCTCCGTTTTACCTTTTATGGAATTATCATTTGATTTTAAAATGGATGACTACATCAAACAAATTTCCTAACTTCTTATTGGGAAAGATTAGTTTAATGTATGCACCATAAATTTTTACTCAGTTTATTTTGATTGAAACTGCGGTTGTTTATGTTGAAAAGGAAAGCTTTTAATGGTACCTGATGAATTTTTTTGTCAAATCAAATAAATGGCAGTTTGAGAGTATAGATAATTAAATTTTTGCAATTTTTCATCATTAAGAATCAATTTATTTTTATTTCATCAATAATATCTAACCGAATCATGAATAATATTGCATATTGTAATTTTAACAACTTTATGATTGACAATTAATTAACAAACTGTGATTCATTCCTGAACGGATTCAGTGTAATTCCATTAGTAGTTTTCTCATTAAAATCCCGACCAGTATGGCCAACGACCAACTCATTAAAGTGCCTATAAGGATATATTCCGTCTCCTTACGACCTGAGCTTTTTTCAGTATTGATGCGTAAAATCGACTTAGCAGCTATTAACAAACCCAATGCAGAATATGCTGATACTAAAACAAGGGTGACGACCAAAACCCTTTCGAAATAACCAATCCATTTTCCTGCTTCTTTCATCCCCTGATCCGTATCATCTGAATTATTAAACCGAAGACGGACAAATTGCTGTATAATTACCCCAACGGGCCAAATAGCCAACGCATATCCCAAAACAATAACCCAAAAATGAACATCTCCCTTGATCTGACTTAACAACATCGGTAATAAAATGATGTTCCCGGTATATAATCCCCACAAAATCAGAATGATACTGATATGACCACATTGATCGATAATAAAAAAGCGTATCTCTTCAGGTTGATAAGATTTCCAAATATCGATGAGCCAATGAGTCACTGCGATTATCAAACCGATCCACCATGCCTGTAATTGAAAAATAAATAACCAGGCCAATCCACCATGAAACAAACTGTGAAATAAGAGCGTCCACGATTTCCAATGATCTTCTTTTCGACGCTTGATCCATTCATTTTTTTGTAGTGGAAAATCGATAATCGTGTGAGCTGCTAATAATTTTATAAGGAGTAATCCATCCATAGTTATATCATCCTAAATCAATCATACATACTGTTTTTCAAAGAAAATCAGAACCTCGTTTATCTCATTCCAATGGGCGGTCTGCAGGCGTTTGTTAACCGCCGATTGAACAATAGAGCATTTCTTTGCGATTTTTACCTGAGTAAGTCCAATGCTACTATAATACACTGCTTCAGATTGAGCAACCGACCAACCGGAAATGATAACATCCGCAAGGGTCGTAATAATCCTTAATATTTCATTATCCTTCTTGTCTTCAGTCATTATAATGATTCGATTTTTTGACTTTTTCAACTCATCAAGTCCGAGTCCCGAACGACGGAAGGCATCGCCATCCGAACTGCCTAAAGTTTTTCCTAAAAAAGAGATCTCACCGATCCCTATTGCAATCCTTGTATCAACTTTATTACCCGAAATATTAGCCATTCCCATTTTAATAAGACATCTCATTTGAATCGCCTTTCGTAACGCAAATTGAGGTTTTTCCAATAATATCTGAAAGCTATCTCCCCTGATAACCTCATATTTCGTTTTTTGCGATTCGATTTTTTCCAAAGATTGCCATAAGTCTTTTTCCAGTTTTTCCCTTTCTTTACGATTTAATTGGGATGAATTGACCACATCTCCGGTTAACACAGCATATTTTTCCATAAGATTCTTTCAATTTACCGATTCCATTAATCTATATTATGGGTGATATTTATATATTATCTACTTTTTAGGTGATATTTGCAATTTATCACCTAATTTTAATATGAGATATCAATAAAATCCTTTAATATCCATATAAATCATAGAGTATCTTTGAAGATTATTCACAAAGATGCGTAATTTCAGACAATTGATTAATGTTAGGAGCATTTTCGATTTCAGAAAGAATAGCTATCAGAAGGCTTTGCAAAACCAGGAATTTTGTTCAATAACAAAGCCTGAGGGACTTCGAAACCGCAGATCTTGGGCAATAGAACGGTTTTACAAAGCCTTCCATCAATGAGAAACATGATTTCTCAAATATTGTCATTATCTTATAAAATTATACTAAAATAATTTACTGATTAGTTATGTGATTATGCAAAAGCTAAAAAATCAGAATAGACGGCAAATTTCTGAACAATCACTACGGTTTTAAAAAATTATTAAATGTTAGATATCATATTAATCTTTATTATTGGTTGTATTATCAGTGGTTTCGGTTCCATCACAGGTTTTGGCGGGGGCGTAATTATGGTCCCTGTTTTGGTGGTCATATTTCACGTTCCTATCACAACTGCTATTGGATCCGTTGCTGTTGCACTTCTGCCCTCATCCATAATCTCTTCCATTTTTAATCACAGATTTGGTTTTACAGATTATACTGTTGGAGTCTTATTGGAAATACCTACCATTATTGGCGCCATTTTCGGTGCCATGTTAACCGCCATTATTGCAGTAAGTAAATTGGAATACATCTTCGCAGGATTCGTTATCCTGATGGGTATTCAAATGTTTCTCAAGGAGAAAGAAGAAGAAACCCGGTTTTCGGCCTGGTTAAACCGAGTTAATAAAATTAAACCCAGTTTTGAACGAAAAACAGAAAATGGCATTTATCATTTCAGCGTCATTTTAACTTCAATTTTCGGCTTAATAGTCGGAACCATTGCTGGAATGTTTGGTGTGGGAGGCGGATTCCTGAAGGGGCCCGTAATGATTAAAGTATTTAAGATTCCACCTCGCATTGCCGCAGCTACAGCTTTATTTATGATCGTCTTCACCAGCCTGACGTCTTCTGTCACGCACTACTTTTTAGGTCACGTTCACTGGACGTCTGCATTACCTGTAGCCGCATCCTTTATTGTCGGATCTTTGATCGGGAATCAATTTACGAGTAAAACAAGGGACGAGTTTCTGAAAAAGCTGATTGGATTTGCTCTTTTCCTATCCGGATTTTTTATTCTGATCAATTCGTACATTCGATAAATCTGCATGCTTTTAATTTTGTACTGATAAGAGGAGGGTACAATGTGAGACTTCCCAATATGTGCATCAGGGTATCTTGTGAATCTAAAAAATCGTTACAAATAGGTTTGTTATAAATTGAATAAAAACCTCAAAATTCAAAAAATATTAGAAGATTTTGAAACCTTATAACTTTATTTTAGTTGAGATAAGTAAGCTCCTTTTCTCATCTCTTTAATCCATATATCAAATTTAAAAACATTATGATTTAACCCGGATTATTCACCAAGAAACTTTGCCGTGTCCCGAAAGCTTTCGGGACACGGCAAAATTTCGCAGCTTTTTTTAGCGTACTCGAAATCGAGGATCGGTTTATTTTTTATAAGTTAATTTATTTACAATATGATATGTATTACTTCATATTGGTTACGTGAATAATTCGGGTTAATAGAATTGATGACGCCAACGATTATCTTAAATGATTCTTCATGTTCCGGCCTTAGAAAAATGGGCGTTGAGAAGAAATCCATACCGCATGACTCGAAAAATCAGGCAAGCCCGGTAATGGAGCATTGGATTTCTTTAGTGGAATGGAAAGGGATTTAGCCTATGTTTCGTCCGCCAGCGATTTTTGGAACCTTTTCATCGCCGAAAAGTAACGTAATGGATGAAAGAATGAGATACATACATCATTTGAACCGTTGAACAAAGTTTCTAATCCCGAATTCCTTTAATAATACGATATCGCCAATTAGAACAAAATATATCAAAAGCTCCGCAATAACTGTTCATTTTCATTAGCTAATATTGTTATAATGTAATATAGTAGCCAACTAAATCATTCATGGGGGAGGAATATGACTACCGTACACATCCATTTGTTGCTTAATCATGTACCTATTTTCATAACTTTTTTTTCAATTCTCTTTATAATTTGGGGAACCATATTTAAGAAAAATGAAATTTTTAAAATTGGTTTAATCGGCTTCATTATAGGAGCTATTTTTGTAATTCCCGTTTTTTTCTCAGGTCAGGAGAGTGAAGAAATTGTTGAAAAAATACCAGGCATATCGGAACATTTTCTTGATAGCCATGAAGAATTTGCGGAAGTGTCGTTATGGCTAACTCTTGTTCTTGGCGTCCTTGGTATTATCGGGTTCATTAGAGATCGATTGCCCCATAGCATCAATAAACTTTTTGTAACGATTCTACTTGTGTTCAGTATAATTACAGCGGGTTCTCTCACTTACACAGCCTATTTGGGCGGGAATATACGCCATACGGAATTACAACAAACGCCACAAAACCAGCAGAACAATGCGAATGGTACGAATCAGGATTCTGATGATATATTCAGTCCTTAACCCGGATTATTCACCAAGAAATTTTGTTGTGACCAAGGCGAATTTAAAAATGTGCATGAAACGTACATAGGTACATTGATTAAGCATTTTTAAATTCAACGCAGTGCACGGCCAAATTTCGCAGCTCATTTTAGCGTTCTCAAAATCGAGGAAAACATTATTTTTTACAAGATATTGTTTTTTCAATATGATGTGTATTCATTCTTGTAGCTTACGTGAATAATTCGGGTTAGTTAAATTCGTTATCAAATATCGATAATAAATTTAACTACCAACCCATAACTTCGAGTCCGGTGAACCCTGAATAAATGTTTATTTAGTAATGATTAACAATCGTCCGGATTAACATATTATTCTTTCAGATATTCATCACGGAATCGGTCTGCCTTATCAAATACTTTCGGATTCATAAACTTAATAGCAAAGAAAACCGTCAGAATTGTTCCAGAGAATATGGCTATCATGATCATAATTTGATAGCGGATGGCTGTTAGTGGAGAGCTCCCGCTTAGAATCTGCCCTGTCATCATACCTGGTAACGATACTAACCCAATCGTAGCCATGGTTGCAAGAGTAGGATTCGCAACTTGTTTAAGCGCATCGGTATAAAAAGGAAATAGCGCCTCACTCCTTGTCGCCCCGGATGCAAGATAATAATGATACATTGACCGATTCCGATTCAGGGAATAATAAAAGGCATGAATACCAATCACATTGCTTCTCAAACAATTTCCAAGAATCATGCCCGTAATCGGTATCAGATATTGAGCAGTGGTTACATCCCGTAAATGAATAACGAATCCCAGGAAAAAGAAATCGATAATCACAATTCCAAATAATGTTGCCAGAAAGACAGGTACAAATAACGGCTTCAGCTTCATTTCACTACGATCAATAGTCGCAATATCCGAAACAATGATCATTATGGCCATCCAGCCAAGATTTAACCATGCATTGTCGAGTTTAAAAAGATACTCCAGATAATAGCCGACAAAAAGCAGCTGTAGGGTCATTCGAATGGTAGAAATCAGCAGCTTTGAAAAGAGCTTCGTACGGTAATAAATCAGGATCCATGCTGGTATAATAAGTGCTAAAAAGCCGATAGAAAGTCTAAGCCAGCTGATGTCGATAATATGCATAAAATCCTTATTCCTTTAGATCGATTACCTTAGAACAATGCTTAATCCATTCCGGATCGTGAGAAGTGGAAAGTACCGTAAAATCTTCATTATTAAGAAACAGATCGATGACACATTTTCTCGAATCCGGATCCAGTGATGATGTCGGTTCATCCAGCAAAATGAAAGAACGCTCCAATAACAGGCATAGAGCTAAACCAACACGCTGTTTTTGTCCTTCCGATATATCATCATATTTCTTTGATAACAGACTTTGATCGAGATGTAAGGAGTTCAAGATACGGACGATTTTATCTCCATTGTGTTCCAAATCTTTATTTCTGCTGAATTGAAACGGAAATTTTATGATATCCTCTACCGATCCCGTACCGAACATAAATTCCTGCGGCAACCATGCAACCGATGCCCTTACGTTTTGGATAGTATCATCGGTCACTAATGCCCCCTTCCAATAAATTTGGCCGGCATCCGCTTTAATAAATCCTAATATGAGATTGATGATCGTGCTCTTCCCAATGCCTGAACTTCCCCTGATCACCGTTTTATCATGCTCCTTAATAGTCATATTGAAATGATGCAGGACTAGTTCCTCTCCGAAACGCAGATCTATATTTTTAAATTCAAGCATTCGTTATTGAAGTTAATAACAGTGATTTTGCTTATTTTAAATTGGCAGACAATAAAATACAATATTTGCATCGTTAATCGAGTAATATTAATAGAACAGTACTGATAATTATCTTTAACAAATCTCATTAATCGTCTTTTTTACCCGGATTATACTCCAAGAAATTTTATTGTGATCAATCCCGGTTTCTTTAGTGACATGAAAAAATTTCATATCCTTTTTTAAAGTGAATAATTTGGGTTTAAGATTCGTAAAATGTGTTTACAAAATTATCAGAATATTATATATATTTCTTAATTAAGATTATTCTATAATAATTTATTACATATCTGCTCAATGAGGGCAAAGAATTATTCCATTCTGTCGGTTATTGGCATCTTCATATTTATGTTATTCGGGTTCCCCGTTTATGGACAGTCTATTGGTTCTATCCGCATAAATAGTTATTCAACTCAAATAAAACCATTTAACGAGATAACGTTAACGAAATCATCAGTAGCGGAAAATCAACCTAATGGTACGGTTGTAGGTGTTCTTCATGTGGCCAGTACTAACAACGCTGCAAGATCCTATCATTTCATCCTAATTAATAACGCGGGAAGTCGATTTGCCTTGAATGACAGTTTGTTAGTCATCAAAAACACGAATTTGATTAATTATGAACAGCGGAATAAATACAAAGTAACAATCAGAGCAGTTGATACGGAAGGTGATTCGTTTGAACAAACACTCCCAATAAAAATTCTGGACGCCAACGACCCACCAACCAGTATTCAGTTATCCAATAAAACAATTGCTGAAAATAGTCCGGCTGGAGCCATTGTTGGTAATATAACCGGAACGGATCCGGATAGTGCCGATGTTCTCACGTTCTCTGTAGTACAAAATCCCGGTAACAATTTTACGATTCATGATAATCATTTAGTTGTTGCAGATAGTGCACAGATCGATTTTGAGAAAACGCCTCAAATTCCCATTACGCTACGTGCCACGGATAAAAAGGGGGCCACACTTGATAAGTCATTCATAATCGATGTATTAAACCGGAATGACGCTCCAACGGCTGTTCATTTATCACAAACCTCCATTAAAGAAGATAGTCCCGTTGGCACCTTTGTTGGAATTTTTTCTACGGTTGATGAAGATACAGCAGATGGACACGATTATGATCTGCTAAATAATGCGAATGGAGCGTTTGCATTGTTTGGCAATGCTTTGGTCGTAGCCGATTCCACAAGACTCAATTACGAAGCAGATTCCACGCTCACTATAAAAGTACGCTCAACAGATGATGGTGGTTTAAGCGTCATTCAACCTCTGACCATACATATCCAGAATGTTAATGAGCCGCCTGAGGTACACGGAATCACCAACCTTGAGACCAATGAGGATGTACCAACCGACACGCTTTATTTCAGGATTCATGATCCGGAAACACCTGCTCGATTTCTTTCTGTTTTGGCATCCACACCCGATACAAACCTCGTTGCCGATTCAAATATTGTCATTGGCGGATCACAAGAAAACCGATGGATGTTCATTCGTTCAAACCACGACTCATCGGGTACCGCACAGATTAATGTTAAAGTCAGTGATGGGGTAAATGTAACGACAAAACCAATACAATTGACGGTACATCCGGTGAATGATTACCCGGTTATCGCTACAAACGATGGACTCCGGCTTGATGAAGGTACGGGCAAAGTTTTCACTACAAAAAATCTGAATGTCACGGATGTTGATAATACTTCTAAACAAGTAACCTTTACCGTTACCAATCTCCCAACACATGGTACACTTCTTAACGATACGACCCGTATAAAAAAAGGCGGAACTTTTTCACAATATGATATTGACCACGGTCGCATAAAATATGTTCATGATGGAAGTGAGACCATCAGCGATCAATTCAAATTTAATATATCGGATGGTGCCGGTGGCAGAATCAACAAACAGTATTTTAATATCAGTATCAATCCGGTTAATGACCCTCCGACGATAACCCAAATTACCAATATCAAAACGTTGGAAGATACGCCGACACCGTTCATTCCTTTTAAAATTCATGATGAAGAAACACCAGCCAGTTATCTGGAATTAAGTGCGACTTCTACCAATTCAAAATTATTACCGGATTCGAGTATTGTTCTTGGCGGCGTGGGATCTAACCGGACTATCGAGATGAAACCGGCACCTAATCAAAATGGGTCAACGATTGTCTCTGTTGTCGTAAGCGATGGAGAGGCTCATAAAGTTGATCGCTTCAAATTAATCGTAAAACCGGTGGACGATCCGCCATATATCAATCCTATAGCCGATCAGGAAACGAAGGAAGATCAACCCATAAAATTGAAATTTAAAGTTGGTGATATAGACACTCCGTTATCCAAATTAAAAATATGGGCAAAGACTTCTGATGAAAATCTTGTACCCAAAGAAAATATTAAATTTACAGGTTCCGGCAACAATCGAAAAATGCTGATAACCCCGGGAAATAGTCTATACGGAAAAGCGGATATCACTCTATTTTGCAGCGATGGAGATTCCACTACAAAGACCCATTTTTACCTAAATATTAAACGAGTTAACAAACCGCCAGAGGTCTTTGCCTTATACGGTTCTGATACTTACGTAGACACAGATACTATGGCGATAACATTTGCCTGGCAAAAGGCCGTAGACAGAGAAAATAATCCGGTGTCTTACGATCTGCATATTAAAGGAGATAATTACGATACGACGATCACAAATATCAAAAAGACGAAATATGTCTTTACAAAAATGAATATTCTGAAAGCCAATTCCTTATATGATTGGTATGTCACTGCTTCCGATGGTCAGGACACAACGGAAAGTTTACTCACTAAAGATTTCATTGCACCTAAAGTACCGGGAGCTCCCAGGAAATATGTTATGACTCCCAATTACCCCAATCCCTTTAACCCAACTACAACAATTCATTATCAAATTCCAGTTGCATCAAAAGTTATCCTTTCAATCTATGATACATTGGGGAGAAAAGTAACCGAACTGGTTCACAAACAACAAGCTCCCGGTTCATATAATATTCAGTGGAATGCTGCCGGACAAGCAAGCGGGGTTTATATTTACCAGATCGTTGCGATTAGTGATAATGGAAATAAACATTATGTAAATACCAAAAAGATGCTGCTTGTTAAGTAGATATTCAGGAAAAGGAAATATTCTTAGTAAGATTGCTGTCTGAATTTTTTTGATAAAATTTCAGAAATATCAGGCCAATTGTAATACCTTCGAACGCCGACTGCGCTATTACTGTTTCCAATATTAGTTGAACACCGAAAATCATTTAAAACTCTATTATGGAAGAAGATAGCGCACGTAAGTATTTACTTAAGATGCTTAAAGGCGGAAATGCTCATGTAGAAATTGATAAAGCTTTAACTGGTCTCCCCTTCAAACTTGTAGGAGCCAAACCCGATAACGTTCCTTATACCATTTGGCAACTGGCTGAACATTTAAGGATTTCGCAGTGGGATATTATTGAATTTAGTCGTAACCCAAAGTATGAATCTCCCCAATGGCCCGAAGGTTACTGGCCAGAGAGCGAAGCCCCCACGAATCAGGAAATTTGGAAAAGGACCAAAGATGCATTGATTCAGGACAAACAGGATATGATCGACATGTTAGCGGATCAAAGCAACGATCTTTATGAACCTTTTGCTCACGGTAATGGTCAGAATTTATTCCGTGAAGCCTGTCTTATTATCGACCATAATGCATATCATATCGGACAAATCATCTTAATAAGGAAATTACTAAATGCCTGGTAATCTGTAATTCGATTACGAAGTGGTCTATGTTTTTACGTGAGTTTGATTTAAAATAACGTGAGGTTTGGATAAGAATCGCAGAGTTGTAATAATTACATTGAGAATACGACCTGTAAAAATATGACCTATCTTGACGACGGACGACTGACCATCGACGACACAGAGCTGTTTTGATGCCTAAAGCATGATTCCGATACCGAACTCACGTTGATTATACGGTTTTTAAGAATAAATAATGTTTA
>DATFMK010000182.1:0-7678 GCA_035267005.1 Balneolales bacterium | reverse complement strand
AGTAAAGTATCTGATAAAAATACCTTTGAATAATCCGCCATCACCATTTCCTTCATCTTTTAAAATATTTTTCCCTTTTTGGGTTAATGAATGAATAGTGAAGTCTACTGTTTTAATGGCGTCATTTAAATATTTCTTCTGTCCGGTAATATCATATAACTTTAATGCCGCACCAATAAATGTTCCCTGATTATACGTAAACTTCCAGTTTTTTTTAATGCTTACTCCACAGCCTTTGAATGATATATTATCCCAAACAGCTCCGGAAACCGAATCAACAAGAGTTGATTTCTCCCAATTATAAATCTTCTTAGCCCATTTTAAATCGTTCTTTTTATGTTCCGTGAGATATAAATTTGATGCCAGAATACTTGCCGGACCATTAGAACAGGCATTCTTACTATTAGAAGATTTCTTTTGCCATTGGATTCCGCCACCAGCTACTATTGACCACCCTCCTTGAATATTTTTCCAAACATGATTGACAGTACGTAGATATTTTTGATCATGGGTAACCTGATAAGCACGTAGCATGGCAAGTGCATTCCACTCCATATCATCATAATAATTATTAATGAACATACCTCCCGTTTGTTGCTTTACTCCCTGGTACCATTTGTGAATATACCGTAAATATTTTTTGTTATGAGTCCGTTTATAAGCGGCTACTAATTCATCCAGTGCATGAGCCTGTGGCCAATATTGAAATAAGGTATCTTCCTGATTATCCGTATTGAAATACAAATATTTGGAATTCCAATAATTTTGAATCATGGCATTGATGCTGCTATCCGCGGCTTTATTCCACTCTATAATTTTACTGGAATTCTGACCATAAACTGATAATACAGAGCCTAAAACAAGAATAGTTATAAAAGTATTAGTTCTAATAAATTTTATTTTATCCATAATAATTTTTAAATAATAACATTTATTAATAAATACATGTTATAAATCAGAAAACATCTTTTTAAATTTTCTTTTTATATCAATACTGACACTTTGAATTTATTATAAAAAATCATGGCCACTATTTTATAATATTTTTTACCATTCCAGAAGCCTATGCAAAACCGTTCTTTTGCCCAATATCTGCATTTTCGCGACTTCGGAACCGCAGCATCCCGAAGTCGTTCAGACTTTGATATTGAATAAAATGCCTGGTTTTGCAAAGCCTTCTTCCAGTGACTTTAATTGGAATAAATAAAAAAATGCTAATGCCGAATTTGATGCAAAATTACGACACTAGCATTTTGAGGTCACGAAGCTATTCTTTGACTAAACTCAGGTTATCTTATCATCTAACTCATTTAGGATTTTTAAATAACATATTTAGATTTTTGATCAATGAATTTTTATCACACCTAATTTGTGATGTTTCCTTAGATAACCATTGGGAATGGTATGAGGGGGTAATACAAAATTTTGTGATTGATCAGAAGAACTGGTTTGTACAGTGAGATGCTGAATATTGGCCTTTTGCAAATATCTTACCCACAGATGGGCAACACCTTCCCAAGCTCCGTTGCCATTTGATTTAGTAATCTCTATACGAAGCTTATTATTACCGCTCCTAACAGGCACTTTAAACCAGCCCCAGTTTCCCTTTTGTTTTACAACGTTGACCTTCTCTTGTTTACCATTTACCATTATCGTGACTTTGGGAAGTGATTTCATGCCTGATTTATTCGATTTCAGCAACATCGCAAAACTGGCATCAGAGATTTGATCCGGCATTGAAAAGTTCGCCTGCATTACCATATCATTCGAATTTCCACCATTATTTATCTTTTGAACGGATATATCAGATATTGAAGTCAATGGTTGACTTGTGGGAACGCTTAATTGCGAGGCATTCATTTGTCTTCCCATATAATTGACCTGATTTACCACATTGGGATTTAAAATATGCGCACCGCCATCATTTGCCTTAACATTTAAAATGCTGAAGTCGTAATTATTCCCGGATTTTTTACTTTCGAAAACCGCACCCGCCAATAACGGACGATGTACACTTGAAAGTGGATAAACCTGATAAATTGCTGTTTCATATCCCGATAATGTAATGTTTAGTTTATCATTACTTGCATACAGATTTGGTTCGATAAATCTGTCAGGATATACTCTTTCAATAACAAGAGCATGCGCGTTATTTTGTAATCCAAGGGAATGCTTCAGATCAATACTGATTTTTTGAGATTTCATCACCGGATTTCTAACGACAATGACTCCTTTATTTCCACTAAAATGAGCATAGCCATAAGTCGCTCCTTTGCCGGGATCGCCACCTACCATCACGGTGTGTCGCAATTGATCGAAATTAGCTTTTGCCCATTTGACTCCACCTGCGAGTACGTTCCACTGTTTCTGTGTCAGCATGTCAGGAGAAATGTATAATTCCCACATAGCCACTCCTCTGGAGAAATACATCAGAGCGTTGTTGGCAAATTTATCGATGGGTTCTTTAACTTCACCCAATCTTTGTAGACGTCCTTTGATGATGCCATGAGTCATCAAATTCGAAATCGGGAACCAGAAATGATCTCTTTTAAAATCACCATACAGAACAAAATCACGATAGGTCATAGCCTGATCACGGGTACTGATTGAAGGGATATTGGAATAACCATAATCGCCCCCTTGCATCCAGATGGTGTTCGCATATTTGACCCACCAGGGACTCAGCCAGGTTCCGGAGGTTACGTTCAAAAAGACACTGGGATTTGCTTTTCTGGTGGATCTACACAAATCGATCATACTCTGCATAACAGCTCTGCGGGAATAAATTCCAACTAAATGTCCGTTATTTGGATTACTGCTTGAAAACTGAATTCCATCCCATTTGTAATAACCGATGTGGTCTTTCGAAGCGAAGTTATCGACTCTTTTTTTGAATAATTGATGATATTTCGTTCCGGCGATATCCATCTCATCACCAAATGACAATGAACCTGTTGTCTCGTATCCGTGAGATTTCATCCAATTGACCCGCCAGTTACGATGAGAATAACCACCTATCGGACCAAACCATAATCCCAAAACGGATCCCATTTTATGGAGTTCTCGTGTTATGGGTTTGAAACCATGAGGAAACTGTTTATGTGAAACTTTCCAGTCACTTCGATACGTATCCCATCCATCATCTAAAACAACAGCATTTAGATGAACATGTCTTTTATCCGTCAAATTTTCCTTGAGTAGCTTTATAGAACGCAAAACATTCTTTTGATTCATCACGCGATCAGGACTGTGAACCAATTGGGGCGCCTCAAGATCGTACCAGCTATTATATAGGAGATATGGTTTTACCGGTTTGACCCGGATAGTGTTGACATATTTCATAAACCACATTCTAATCTGAGGTTCCGGTGTCAGGGCCTCGACCACCCAATTGCTGCTCACCCATTGGTCATCAATACGTTTTCCCATTACCTGATAACATTTAATAGCTGTACCACTTGGTTTGGAAACTATTGTATTGGTGGAAGTAGGATATTCAAGTCCCATAAACGCCCCAGCCTCGTTATCTTGTCCGGTTTGCCAGGCTATCGGCTGACCAAATCCACCTTTTTTAACGATTGTGGCATTTGATAATAATTTTCCATCCACAGGTGATATTTTTCTAAGGAAATTCGCCCCATCTAATGTTTTGGCTTTAGGACTCCGAACCGAAAGACGTTTTTTAATGAAGAAAGAATGAGGTTTTATCTGATAGGTGAGTCTGATTTCCAACGGATTATTCGTCCCTTTAAATAATAAAACGAGCTCTTTTCCATTGGAACCGAGTTGTTTTATCTGATGATTTGTAAGTTGAAAATCCTTTTTGGTAAAATTTACAATATTATTGGCATTATTGATCTTACCCGGGGCACTCCATGCCGTCCACATGAAATTCAAATTGAAATTGGCATCATCTTTAAGATCAAATACCCGATTATGATATTCATTTGCCCATGAGGTATTTGATTCAACTTCTTCATAGACGGGAATCCCCTGATAGTTAACATGAACCGTTAATGTCAAAAGATTATTCTTTAATGTGAAATTTTGATCCTCTTTATTTTGTTGAGGAACAGCGTAAGCAGTAAAGCTTAATAATGTAAATAGCACGAAAAGTCCCGATAAACGCAGACTTCTTTTCGACAGCATACCTTTCTTTTTCTTCATTATTTCAAACTTATTTTAGCATCCATGTTATGATTAAGCTAATTAATGCCCTTTAAACTTTGATTTTGAATCAAAACTAATAAAATGACAGATCTATCTAAACGTATGTCAACCTTTCTATGTTACTTTTCGAACCTGTTATCTATTTTAACATAATTAGTATAAAGTGCAAAATTTAATCTTATCTTTTCTTTCGTTTTTAGTTTAAGAATTGTAAAAACCTGCATATCTCTCATAGAAAGATGTCATTTTATATTCTTTTTAAAATTTAATACACAGAAATCATAGATGAATAACTTAAGCAGGTAGTTGGATATTTAACGTGAGGTTTGGATAAGAATGGAATGAGATCCTCAACGAAATGAAACGTTGCGGATCTTTGAATATAATAAGACACATTTCATGGATACCTGTCAGTCCCGAAAGCTTTCGCGGACTGACAGGTCTTTTCCTTATCTTTAATTTAAATTTCAAGATCTAAATCCACATCTGTCCAAAACGATTAGAATAAAGCTAGTGCGTTACCCAACTATTAAGAATTTTCTTATTAAAGTAATAATTCGCGTGGGGCGTTTCTTGGCTTTTATAGATGGACCCCACCATTTAGGTGAAGCCCATCAGCAAATGGTCATTATGATATCAATAGGTTTATCAAATTTTAAAATAGAATCGTCCCAAGTTTTAACCTAAATGTTGGATATACATCGATGGGCTCCACTCCATGCTTTTCCGGCGTAGGGTCCATCTTTCTCGCCTCTTTGCCAAACCACATCTGAAAACGCTATCGGTACCGGACAAGACGTTTGAACTGCCACGAATAAATAATTTCCAACCGATTCAGGGAATTTTATACCATTGGGGGATTGATCGTTCATATTTTAAAATTTGTCCAAAATAAACCGATTATGCTTTATTTTTTAATTTTAAAAAACGTTTTGGACAGCTATGATCTAAATCATTAATAATTTGCAGATTTCGCATTTTGGACGATTTTGTATAAAGTTTGAGAGATCTAATCCAACATCTTAAACGAACCTCCTGTTATTTATCTTTATTTCATACCTAAAGAAGTCTTTGCCAAATACTTATCAATACAGATTTTCCTAAATTTCTATAGTACAAATTGCTGTACATAGAAAATTTCTGTATTCAATACTTTTTATAAATTAACCTGAGTTCTCGATAGAAAATCTTCTTTAAAACAGCGTCTTGGAATGAATATTTTACTTTGAAGATTTCTCCCTCCGGTCGAAATGACGCGAATGGGCAAAGAGGATGTTGATGGTTAAAAAACATCACTCAAAGGCGTCGTCTCGAACCCGATTTTTGGGTGAGATATCTTCCAAACGTGGATATGAAACAAAATAAGTCTATACTTATATCGAATTCACGTTAAATTACCATGATCTGATATTTTCAAAGGTTTCTTTAGTAAATAATTATTATTCCAGAGATGTTTTACCAGTTATACTTGCTGGATTTTTCTTCAGCATATCGAAAACAATAATTGTATTTTCCCCTTTCTTCAGCCAGGGTGCGGGACAAAATAAGCGTTGTTGTGGTCCAACGTTCCAATATCGACCGAGGTTATGACCATTAATCCAGACAAATCCTTTTTTCCACTGACTCATATCAAAATAAACGTCACCGGTTTTATTTAAATGAAAAGACGTTTTAAAGAATGTGCCCTGATGCTGCCCCCTGCTGCTATTTTTAAATTTTAAATTTTCGAGATAAGAATTGCTCATTGGTAGCTTATAAGCTTTCCAGTTCATCAGCACCATATGATTGAGCAGCACCCGTTTTGTGATCCCCTTACGATCAATAATGTGATCACCGAAATTTATGTGTCCCATTGCTTCAACCAAAATATCCAGTGTTGGATGTGGATCCTTAGTGGATGGAATAGATAACGTATCTCTGCGCTCACTTCGATCTAAGGTGCCTATGAATTTTCCATCTAAAAATACCGTTGCATAATCATGAATATTAAGCACTTTTAATAATCCATGAGTAGCCCCACGGAGTTTTGTTTGATAAAGGATGTAACCATCATCTTCTCCCAATTCCTCCATGGGTCTGGGCTGTGCTATATTTATGGATGCCGGTAATGCATTTAGCACCGAAACACTTTTATTAAAATGAATAGGAGGAATGGCAATCGTTGCAGGAATGCCCGGCACTTTAGGTAAAGAAACACCAGATGGTAAACGCTGTTGTATCGCTTTTCGAATCGCATAATATTTAGGCGTCGGATGTCCCATTTCATTGAGAGGAGCATCATAATCGTAACTCGTTACATCAGGCTCAAATTTATTGCCGTAATTTGCACCGGTCGTAAAACCAAAATTGGTCCCGCCATTAAACATATACAAATTGAAAGATTTGTGATGTGTCATAAACCAGTTTATTTGTTTAACCACACCTTTAGTACCAACTTTAGCCCAATGTTCTCTCCAATGTGTTAACCAGCCCGGATAAAATTCACTGCAAAAAATAGGAACGTTCGGCCTCCATTTACGAACCCTTTCAAATTGCCTGGCATTCACTCCGGGATCCAATCCAATCATCAAACCAGGAAGATTACCTGCCTCAATATTCTGCTTTCCCGCCCCATCGGCTGTAAAGAATGGGACATTAATACCATTTTGATGCCATAATTTAACCAAGGTTTCTAAATACTGACGATCATTCCCGTAACTGCCGTACTCATTTTCAATCTGCCAAAGAATAATGGGGCCGCCATTTGTGTTTTGAAGATCACGAACCTGTGCTGCTATTCGTTTCACATATTCTTTGACATTTTGTATGTAATACGGATTCATGCAACGCACTTTTAGTTCAGGGTCATGTAATAACCACGGTGGTAAACCGCCAAAATCCCGTTCCCCACATACATAAGGTCCCGGTCTCATAATTACATTGAGACCAACTTCTCCAGCGTCCTTTACAAATTTTCTTAAATTATTTATTCCCTTAAAATTCCAGTTACCTTTTTTACGTTCTAAATCATTCCAAAAAACATAAGTGGCTACCGTATTCAAGCCCATTGCCTTAGCCATTTCCAATCTTCTTTTCCAATAAGCTTTCGGTATCCTTTGAAAATCAATCTCACCCGATCTTACCTGGTACGATTTACCATTCATTAATAGTTTCCGTCCCGAAACACTAATTTTTTTTTGTTGTCCCATAACCAGGTTTTCATTAATACCAGTAATAAATATTGAAATCACAAGTATTAAGAAACATTTTAAAAGCCATGAATCGGTTGCTTTTTCCATTTTGCCCCAATGTTTGTTTAAAGACTATATTTTCTCGGAAGTATAACTATTTTTAGCATTGTAATAAAATACAATGATTGTAAGTTATTTTATCTTTCCATCTACACTTTTTTCTTTCTTTATATTCTTATTTTAGAAGGCTATGCAAAACCGTTCTTTTGCCCAATATCTGCATTTTCACGACTTCGAAATCCTCGAATCCCGAAAGCATTCGGGATGCTACGGTTTCG
>DATFMK010000181.1:0-2495 GCA_035267005.1 Balneolales bacterium | reverse complement strand
TTCAATCGTGATGAATTCGCCGTCTTCAATCATGAGATCGATATCGAGCGGCAACGCTCCGTCCGAAGTTTTCAGCATTTTATAGAGTTGAAGTCTGATCAAAGCCGCACCGATTTCAAATATTTGTGATTGACGTAATGTACCGACAACAGGATCAAAAATGTAATGACAAAAAGTACCAGAGCGTAGACATTGGCATTGTGGTAATTCAGGGCTTCTACTTCATCATAAATGGCCAGCGAAGCGACTCGGGTTTTTCCAGGGATATTGCCGCCGATCATCAGAACCACTCCGAATTCACCGATGGTGTGGGCAAAACTGAGTACGATTCCGGTCAAAAGAGACGGTTTGATGTTGGGAAGTAAAACCTGAATCAACGTTTTTAATCTGGATTTTCCTAAAGTATATGAAGCTTCTTTCAAAGTCCCGGGCAAACTTTCCAGTCCCGATTGAATCGGATTGACCATGAAAGGAAGACTGTAAATCATTGAAGCAAAGACCAGTCCCTTAAAAGTAAAAACCAGACGGAGATTGAAAAGATCACTCAATGCATTGCCGGGAAAATGTGCAGGTGAAAAAGCGACTAAAAGGTAAAAACCCAGAACCGTAGGCGGTAAAACAAGCGGCATACTCACAATGGTCGAAATCGCCGGTTTCATTTTGGATTGATGTTCGGAAAGCCAATAAGACAATGGTATTCCGATAATTAGTAAACAGACCGTGGTTATGACAGACAGTTCAAGGCTTAATATGATGGGCTGAAGATCGATCATCTTGGTGCGATCATGATCTCGTTGGTTTTTACCAAAGCAGTAACCTGATCGTCTGCTTTTAATTCGAGCTGATGAACGGCGGCAGATGTGATGATGGAAATCACTTCAAAACCCTTGAAATCAAGCAAAATTCGACTGAGCAGTTTACCCTGTTGAATCGATTTGATGCGACAACCCATTTTGTTTTGCAAACTGATGCCACCGGAAAAATCTTTGGCAATGCTGACTTCCGTTTCTTTAAAAATGACTTCTATTTCGCTCTCCGTTTTTAAAAATGGGGCCGATTCCGGAGTTTCAATCACAATAGATTTCATCCGCTGACCATGGACGTCTACTTCCACAATAGACAGATGATCATCACAATCGACGTTTGTTATGACTCCGGTTAGTTTGTTCATTTATGATATTATTACTATAAATAAGATAAAGTGCCTATATCGAGACCTGGTAGGTTTTAGAAACCTACCAGGTCTTTTTTCATAACCTCAATATTCGATTTTTCCGATGATAAACAAACGTTCATACTCCAATGGCTGTCCTCCGTTTAAAAAAATCTTAATTGCTGTTCTCTTTCATGGCCGAATGTTTAACTTTTTCGGGAATCCGGTATCCGTATTTTTTCAGGATCTTCATCGCTTTAGGGGATAACATGAAATCATAAAATGATTTTGACGCTTTGGGATGATGCTTTTGTCCGTAAGCTAAAATAACGCATCCCTGTTTAATAGGTTGATAAGTGTCCGGATTGACTTCCTTCCAGGTTCCTTTACCTTTCATCACAGGTGATAAAACCACTGATTTAGCCGTAAAACCGATATCCGCAGCTTTCGAAACGATGTATTGATTGGTTGGCGCGATGCTTTCCCCATAAATCAGTTTATCTTTGACCTGATTGTAGATATTGTAATGTTTGAGAACCTGAATCGTAGCGGCACCATATGGAGCGGTTCTTGGATTAGCCAATGCGATTTTCTGAATATTGTTATTTAAAAGCTCCTTAAAACCCTTTTGAAATGGAATCCCTTTTTTCATCGTCCACAATACTAACGAACCATATGCATAAACTTTGGGTGGATTCACTGCTTTTTTATTTTGATAGAGTGTTCTGGGGTATTTCATATCCGCGGAGATAAACACATCATAAGGAGCACCTTGCTGGATCTGAGCCGTTAATTGTCCGGATGAACCAATAATCACTTTGGTTTGAATACCCGATTTATTCTCGAATTCCGTTTTCAGATCCCGCATGGCATATTGCACATTAGCCGCCACCGCAATCGTAATCTCCGCATCCTGAGCCGACGCCGGTTTCCCCAAAAAAGAAAATAAAATAAGTAGCGATAATGCAGATAAAAAGGTTTTCATAGATTTAAGCTTTAGAGTTATGATCAAAAAATCATTGTACAGATGAAAAACGCTGTGTTTTCTCTCTGTGTCTAAACTTTGTGAACTCTCTGTGGTTAAAATAAATGATGATGATATAGCTTATCATTTACAATCACTTTAACACAAATTTCGATATAACTCAATATCTGAATGGAATTTAGACCTTCGAAACCAATACTCCGGCTTTTCTCTCTTATTTGAAATTACTTCCAATATAATTAAATTATCATACAGTAAATATAATTGTCATTAAGAGAGAAAACCGGTAAAAATGAAGAGATAGATCTTATCTGTCATCTCCGGTGGCTAAGGGGATATATGCAACAAGTATTGGAT
>DATFMK010000180.1:0-2371 GCA_035267005.1 Balneolales bacterium | reverse complement strand
CTATTCAATTCTATAAAAGTCTGGGAGCAAACCCGATGAACGATTGGACGGTTTACCGGGTTACTGGTAATGCCCTAAAAGAATTGGGCTCCTGAATTTTATAACAATTACTCTTTCCTTATTACTTTATAATTTGTTGAGTTTACATTAAATAACGTGAGGTTTGGATAAGAATCGCAGAGTTGTAATAATTACATTGAGAATACGACCTGTGAAAATATAACATATCTTGACGACGGACGACAGACCATTGACGACACAGAGCTGTTTTGATGCCTAAAGCATGATTCCGATTTCGAACTCACGTTGATTATACGGTTTTCAGCATAAATAATGTTTAATTAATATCAGAGCATTTCTCTGTCGTCTGTGTTCGGTTGTCGGTGGTCATAGAATAATCTAAATTAACAGCTTCTTTTATTAAGTAGATAGATTATAAGCTTAAACGAACCTCACGTTAAGCTTATAAAAAGGTCTTAATGCAATCTTTAACATTAAGGAAATGAATCATTATATTATGTTGTTTGAAAATAGGACATTAGAAATTGGAACATTTATAGAAGGCTATGCAAAACCGTTCTTTTGCCCAATATCTGCATTCTTACGACTTCGAAATCCTCGAATCCCGAAAGCATTCGGGATGCTGCGATTCCGAAGTCGCTCAAGCTTTGATCATGAACAAAATCCCGGGTTTTGCAAAGTCTCCTTATAAAATATAATAAAAGAAAATAATCGTATATGAGCGTTTTAGTAGTTGGATCGGTAGCTTATGATGGAATTGAGACTCCTTTTGGAAAAGTAGACAGAACGTTAGGAGGCTCGGCTACTTACATTTCACTGGCTTCAAGTTATTTTGCGGACCCTATTAATTTGGTTGGCGTGGTCGGTAATGATTTTCAATCAAATGACTTGCAGCTTCTGAAAGATAAAAGCATTGATTTGGAAGGATTGCAAATTGATAAGAGTGATAAAACTTTTTTCTGGGCCGGTAAATATCATTTCGATCTGAATCAACGTGATACGCTCGATACGCAATTGAATGTGTTTGAGAAATTTAATCCGGTCATTCCCAAAACATATGTTGACAGCAAGTATGTATGTCTGGGAAATATCGCTCCATCCCTGCAATCAAAAGTGCTTGATCAGGTTAATAATCCGGAGTTGGTGGTCTGTGATACCATGAATTTCTGGATCGAAGGTGCCAAAGATGATTTAGTTGAAACGTTAAAACGGGTCGATGTTTTAATCATCAACGATTCGGAAGCCCGTGAACTGGCCGAAAATCCCAATCTAATTAAAGCGGCCGAGATCATAAGAGATATGGGACCCGACTCCCTGATCATCAAAAAAGGGGAGCATGGAGCCATGTTGTTTACAGATTCGAGTATCTTTTCCGCCCCGGCTTATCCCATTGTCGATATTTATGATCCAACCGGTGCTGGTGATACTTTCCTGGGAGGTTTTGTCGGCTGGCTGGCCTATACAAACGATTTATCCGATGATAATATGAGACGTGCCGTTATTTTTGGTTCGGTTTTAGCCAGTTACTGTGTAGAAGAATTTGGTACCGGACGGCTCAAAAAACTCACTTCAGAAGAAATTAATGAGCGATATCTCGAATTCAGAAAGCTCAGTGAAATACCGGAATATATTTGAGTGAGAGCATGGTTCAAATTATTGGCTGGGTAGGGTTAGCACTGCTTTTAGGGGCTTGGATACCTCAGACCTGGGAGACTATTAAAAATGGTCGGACGGCTGTTAACCTATTATTTGTTATTTTGTATGTCGTTTCAAGCGCAACGCTCACTTTTTACGCTATTTTACAGAGCGATGCTGTCTTTGCGGTGTTAAACGGACTGTTGACTTTTGGAAGTGGTATAAATCTCTATTATAAAATTTGGCCTCGTAATGAAAAAAATAGTACTCGCGTCCAGAAATCCTGACAAGATTGTGGAATTGCGCGAAATTCTGAAACCCTTGGATATTGAATTGCTATCAGCTTCCGATTTTCCCGATCTCGAGGAAGTCGTTGAAGATGGCGAGACTCTTCAGGAAAATGCCGCTAAAAAAGCACGGTATGTAGCAAAAGAAACGGGACTACCAGCCCTGGCTGATGACACCGGTCTGGAAGTGGAAGCATTGGATTTGAGGCCCGGCGTTTATTCTGCGCGCTATGCCGGAGAAGATGTTACGTATGAAGAAAATGTACAGAAACTTCTTAGAGAGATGAGCCCGTTTCCTGAAGAGGAACAACGGAAAGCTCATTTTCGAACGGTAATTGCTTTTATATACGACGATGAAGAGCAGTATTTTGAAGGCCGTTGTCCCGGATATATCCTAAAGGAGCCGACTGGTAATAATGGATTCGGCT
>DATFMK010000179.1:0-3040 GCA_035267005.1 Balneolales bacterium | reverse complement strand
AAAATGATAGGATTTGCTGAATCAATCAAAAACGCCCGGTTGTTGTAGGTTTCCCCTGACCAATCCACATTTAAGACCGGTTTTAGGTTTCGTGCCTAAGTCGAATCTCTTGAATTAATTGATTTTATTGTGTATTTGTTTAGTTAATCCTAAATCTGCCCGCCCATATTTCGCAAGAAATCGCAATTTTTTCTGGGCGGCTTTAATTTTTTATGTGGCTTATATCCAGATTTTGAGGTGTGTTTAAAATCGAGGTAATGGACTTATAGAATTATTTGGAAATCATGTCGATTGATAACACAGTATGTTACCAGATAGCGTTTGGCTATTATCTTTCCGTTGAATCCTCGGATTGGTTCTGATGCCATATTTGGTTCGCTAACACCACGGAAGTTTCCACCTGTCGCTCCGGAATCGACCAGTATTTTCTGAGTAGACGATTCTTTTCTTCCTCGGAAACAAGATTGTATCCGTTCTTTTGGTAAAATGAAACTGCCCATGAAGCAGCTGCCCAAGTACCAATGAGGATAGGTTTCTGGGTCATGCTTTGCAAATATTGAAGTAGCTTTTTCCCGAATCCGCGTTTTTGTGCCCTTGACAGAACATAAGCATGACGGATGAGCGTTACATCGCCTTTGTCCTGGATACCCATAACCCCGAGCAGTTGGCCATCACGTTCCAGGCCCCAGAAAACAATACCATCATCAATTTGGGCCCTGAGCTCTGCAAATGACATGTACGGCTCATGCCACCGATCCTGTGGGATAATACCTTTATAGGCTTGTGCAGCATCGTTGATAATTTCAAATATAGTATTGAAATCTGATTTTTTACATTCCCTTATCATTTTATTTAGAGATTAATTCTCTCAATTTATAGGACAATTCATTCAATTTGAATGGCTTTTGGATAAAACCGTCGCAACCGCGATTAAGAATTTCTGCTGCTTGACCATTGATACTGTAGCCGCTCGAAAGCAGAACCTTAACATTAGAATCTATCTCTTTTAGTCTTTCGTAAACTTCACCGCCGCCCATGCCCGGCATGATCAGATCTAAAATTACAATCGCGACCCTATCATTATTTTGTTTAAAAATCTCGATGGCCTCTCTTCCATTATTTGCAGTCAGCACATCATAGCCCATCTTTTTTAACATTTGCACACTGACATCGATGATCATCGTTTCGTCATCAACCAATAGAACCGTTTCTGATCCGACTGAAATTTTTTGTTCATACTTCTGTTCTTCAATAACAGGCTTATCAGATGCCGGCAAATAGACGTGAAAGGTCGTTCCTTTGTCTTTTGCACTTTCAACGGTAATTATTCCGTTATGATTTTTGATGATTCCATAGGCAGATGCTAAACCAAATCCGGTCCCTCTTTCTTTTTTCTTTGTTGTAAAAAACGGATCAAAAACTCTATTCATAGTTTTTTCATCCATTCCAATTCCTGTGTCCCTGATTGAAATTTTTATATATTTGCCGGGCGCTACCCCATATGCTCGAACGAAATTTTCATAGAGGATTTCATTTTTTGTCTGGATATAAAGGTCACCTCCTTCAGGCATGGCCTGCCAGGCATTGATAAGAATATTTAACAACACTTGTTCAATTTGGCTTTGGTCGACGGCTGCCGGTCGGAGTTTCTCTTCATATTTCTTAAATATTGTAATATCCTTTCTTGTCCGGCCAAACATGTGGACGCTATTTTCTACCAATTCGCTCAGATCCGTTGGCTTGATTTCATATTTTCCACCTCTGGCAAAACCTAATAGCTGTTTTGTAAGCTTCGCGGCTTTTTGAATGCAATTTTCAATTTCCTGCAGGTGTTCAAATGAAGGATGAAATCGGTCAGTCTCCAACATTATCAGGGAGGTTCGACCCTGAATACCCATCAATAGGTTATTAAAATCGTGGGCAACCCCTCCGGCGAGAGTACCTATAGCCTCCATTTTTTGAGCTTGGACTAATTGCGCCCTTAAATTTTCACGCTCCTCCTCGGCCTGCTTGCGCTCTGTGATATCCTGAGCTGCACCAAACATCTTCACGGCCTTGCCGGTTGTATCCAGCCGTACATCACCATAAGCCTGGATGTATCTTACCTCGCCAGTGTCCTGGCGCACAATGCGATGTTCTATTTTATAGGGTTCTCCGTAATCAACTGCTCTGGCAAAGGCCTTTTCTATTTTGGGTATGTCTACCGGATGTGCGATGGGCATAAGTTCGGAAGTCGTGAGATGAGGATTCAAACAACCGTGGATGCGTAGCCAGTTTTCGGACATCGTCCAGGCATCGTTTATAATGTCCCATTCCCACCCACCCAGTCCAGCCAGCGCCTCAGCCTCTGACATGATGATCCGGTTCTTTTCTAGTTCGTCCTCCGCCCGCTTACGATCGGTGATATCATGCATAACGTAAAGCATGGTGCCGCTTTTAATTTTTACTGCTTTAACGTTTATAAGCAAAAAGTGTTCATGTCCGGTTTTATCTTTAATTGACCATTCTATGTTGGTGATCTCATTTTTTCTTCTCAGCTCCGAGGTGTCACAAACCGTTCCATTCAATAGCTTGTCAATTGTACCAAGCCGGTACACCTCGCTTTGAGAAAGCCCAAAAATGAAATTAGTGTTAGGACAAACATAAATGATTCTTCCATGATCTTCGGTAATCAATACCGTATCAGATATGTTTTCCAAAGTGATACGATGTAGTTTTTCTGAATCCTCAATCTCCCGATGGGCTTTCAACATCGCATTATTTTCCTTTTCGATATCCCTGATCTGCTGTTTTAATTCTTCATATGTCGGTTTTTGAACCATAGTTAATACCTACTATTTATAGACGTAATTGAATCAATAATCCTTGCTGTAATTGGAACACTTTCACTATTCCACAATTGTGATGGTATCCTATACATCCCAATGAATATAATGGGTTTTTAAACGCGTCAGAATTCGGTCAGATTAGATCGATCAAAGGCAACTTTGGTTTAGGTCTTTAATTATACCCAAAAGGGTGTCAGAGACAAGATGTAGGG
>DATFMK010000178.1:0-2286 GCA_035267005.1 Balneolales bacterium | reverse complement strand
CACAACCAACAAACAATCATAAGTTGCTGAATATTAATAATTTAAAATACTTTTTAATTTTTTTTATGGAAAAATATCTTAAAATTAGCAATTTGGTCGATCTTCAACATTTTAGAATAGTTAGCACGAAAATACATTCACCACATTATATTGCAATTCACCCCAATATGGTTCACCGACATTGGATTCAGCATTACATTTAAATTGTAATCGATGGATAAAAGTGCTGTATTAATCAACAAACTGAATACCTGAATTGAGAGTATCTATTTTCTGTTATAAGCATTTTTAAAACACTTGGCAGTATACGACACAGGCAGTTAATAGAATTCATCAATTCAGGTAATTCAGAGATAAATTTTAGGGATATATATGAAGATAGAATTCATTGATTCTTTTTAAATTTATATAGAAAATTTCAAATAATTTTAAACCTGGCACGGGAACGAATATGGAGAAAAAATTTATTAATAAGATGTATGAAAGGATTTATTAGGAATCCCCAAAAAGCACACTGAACTGGATATAGACCCATGAAATGACCGTTAACCTCTCACACCCCTAATACCCAAAGCGGTCATTCTACTAACCCTAGATAACAATGAACGTCTTAATCCATTTCAGTTGACCCAAGCCCCCAAACGGGATACCAATGCCAGGTTGGTATCCCGTTTCTATTTTAATTCCATCTTTAAGATATAACAATTCAAACGACCATAGAGCACCCTTTGCTTTTTTATTAACCGAAAACCGTTCTTGGTAAAAGATCTCTCCCAAAAAACATGCAGAGGTGTTAACGCCACCACTTCACGAATTTCATTTTGAGCACAAGCGACGGCGAAATCCTCATACAATTCTTTAGTGTGTTGTTTATCCCCTACTCGTAATCCATAAGGAGGGTTACAAACAACCAAATCATACAGACCAGGCTTATAGTAATTTAACTTTCGGGCGTCTCCTCTATAGATAGTTACCTTGTGATTTTCCAAATTCTTTTTCATCCCCATCACATTCTTATGATATTTATCCGCCGCCCCAATACTGACAAGAACGTCTTTTCTGATATTATTGATTAGATTCTGACGTTTTTCGGACCATTTTTCCTGATTAATAAAATTGAGTTGGTTAAAGGCAAAATCCGTATTTAAAATTCCCGGGGGGATATTTGCTGCCATCATATAAGCTTCAGCCGGAATGGTTCCACCCCCTGCCATGGGATCGAGTAAATTGCCCCTTGTTCCAAAAGATGAAACTCGGATCAACGATGCCGCAATGGATGCTTTCAAGGGTGCAAAATGCTGAAATTTCGACCTGTCACGCCGGTGTTGTGATTCTCCAGTCGTATTAATCGAAATGATGAAATCCTGATCACTGAGTTCAACTGTAAATTCAATTTCAGGTTTATCCAGATCGGCATGAACACGTGTATTTTGCTTTTTCAGAAAACATTCGGTAACCGCCGAACCAACTTCACGTGACATATCCACTGAAGTAAAATGATGGTTCCCTTCCCTGACGCCACGCACCGCAAAGCTTTGATTCGAATGCATAAACTCCGTAAAGTCGATAGTCCCGGCCTGCTCTCTTAATTGTTCAAGTGTATCCACACATCCTCTTTTTAGAATCAGATAGACGCGATGCATTTGACGAATATTGAAGTTCAAATACGGAATGGCCTCCAAATTAGCATCTCTGACAATCACTTTACTTGGTTTTAGTATTGCTGCGTAATATCCCTGTTCCTCCAATTCTTCAACCAGTAAATCTTCCATTCCATGAGGACACGACAGGAGTAATTCAATATTCATAAAAAAAATGATTAATGATGATTTTAAATTTATAACAAAATTTCTGTAAGTAACATACACATAAATAATAATTAGATGGCCTTGCAATACCATGATTTGGGATCCAAATCATGGTCGGAAGGATTTTAAAACCGTAGCATATTGGCTTATAAGAGCGGATTTTTTAAATCCCGATAACATAAAGATTGAGCAAAAAACAGATTTAGAGATCCCTCGCCTAATCTATACATCTAAATATCAAATATATACGGAATGCTGCTTAATCGAATCATGTTTTTGTAAGCGAAAGATATCAGATTAAAAAACGATAAATATTATAGAATGCTCCATTTAATACTAACAGACAAAAATGAATTGAAAAAAATTATTTAGTTATGTCCCAATTTAAATTTTTTGAACAAGTAAATAATAATTTTGATAAAGCCGCAAAGTACACTGAGCATGAACCTGGTTTGTTAAATCAAATTAAAATCTGCAA
>DATFMK010000177.1:0-6051 GCA_035267005.1 Balneolales bacterium | reverse complement strand
ATGATGGCACTTATATATTTTTTACGAGATGATGGATTGATTAATTAATGTATTTTTTTATGATAATATCATATTATCGGAATAATATTTTCACTATTACCACTACATATATTAAGACATATTTATGGTTACATATTTTGTTAGTATATCTATTTAATTAAGAATTTACCTACTGAATAATCTTATAACCATATACCTACAGAACAATTAAAATAATATATACTTATAATCCTATATATATGTTTTATTGTTACATAGTTGGTGTAACACATTTTTTAAAAATATTCAAATCCCTTACTCGGAAACATAGGAACTAAATCAAAATCATATCATTTATCATTCTCTCTCTTATTGCATATAATCGTTATTCCTATTCTAACATTTTTATTATTGGCCCTGATAAATATTTCTTACCCGGAAGGATTATGTACAATAAGTAACATATACCATTTCCGGTCTCACAACTATGAATAAAAAAAAGCCAGCAGCTTCAGGCATATTGCTATATTGGGAAGATTGTTTAACGTTCATCAATCAAATCAAAATCATCTTATGATCACACCATATTATATTTTATTTAATACATATCATCATGCATAAAATAATTATAATAAAAAACATATTACTATCATTATGTATCATTTAATACGTTCATACATATTTCAATAATTCCGTTAAAAAGCGCTTTTTTATCTAATTACTATACATTAAATCAATCCGTAACATGATTGTTTAACTTCCCGATACCTTAAAAATAAATCACAGTTGAACTATGAAATAAATTATCTATCTCAGATATTTATTATAGAAATATTACTATTATGATACAGTTGCATTTCGTTTCTTTACTTTAAGAAGGCTTTGCAAAACCCGGGATTTTACCCAATCTTAAAATATTACAATTTCTATATCCCAACTGAAGGTGATTTAACTGCTTTTTCATATATACCCAGGCTTAGATCTAACATGAAACCTTAATTAATCTAAGTTCTATGCAAAAAAAAACGGGTAGACAAGAAGAGACCTTTAACAATAATTTGATATAAATCGTGTTACTAAATATGAATAATTAACGGTTTAACTGTGAAGATATTGGACAATTTTAAATCTGCACTGTTATTTATAATTTTGCCATCTTGTTAAGCTTATATTTAAAAACAAATAAAAATGATCATCCATAATTATTAAATGGAGTTACGACTTGAATAATTTCGACGAAAAAGCCAAAGAGTGGGATGATAATCCAATTCATATCGAACGTTCCCGGGCAATAGCTGAAGCTATAAGAAAAAATGTCTCATTATCCGTTACTATGAAAGCCTTTGAATATGGGTGTGGAACGGGATTATTGAGTTTTACGCTTCAACATGATCTTGGATCTATAACAATGGCAGATAACTCTGATGGTATGCTTCAGGTACTCAGAGACAAAATAAAGGAACAAAACGCAGAAAACCTGGTACCTATAAAAATTGATTTAACAAATGATTCTCTGCCTGATCAGAAATACGATCTTATTTTTACCCAAATGACACTGCATCATATTCAGGATATTGATGCAATATTAAATACTTTTTACAAAATGTTAAATAATAATGGGATATTGTGTATAGCTGACCTCGATAAGGAAGACGGTTCATTTCACGGGAAAGAGGTTCATGATGTTCACCATGGATTTGACAGGGATAAGCTGGCTGATAAAATGCGCGATTCCGGATTTAATAACATCACATTTTCAACAGCTTATAAGATGTCCAGGGAAATTGATAATGTCGCAAAAACATTTCCGGTCTTCTTATCGGTGGCTCATAAATAATAAAATAACATTCCATTAATCACTCATCTTTATCTCGTCTTAAATCAGAGCATTAGTCTTCTATGCTATAGAAATAATTGACAACGTCTTCTTAGTACAAAATCCTTTTCAAAAAATCCTGTTATTTTACTTTTCATTATATTCGTTCTTTAGAATGGTCACCTATATCATTTATACTGTTTAAGTATCTATTATCATTTTTAAATACTTTATAACTAAATATTTTAATTTTATGGTCGATACTTATCTTACAGAAAGCTTTACAAAGTAAAATATATCCCTATTGATTTTTTAATGGAATTAGACCCTTTACATAAGGATTATATACGGATCGTCAAGCCGGGGGAAAATGTCTCACCGGATACAAACAGGGAGCTATTTTCACCGGATTCGGTGAATGATGACAGTAATATGCCGGAGGGAAAAGGAAAATCCGGAAATCAGGAAGAAGAAACACAATCTCAAGAGGATACGGCAAAGGGAAAAGATGAGCGATCTTCCTTTTTAAACTTAACGAAAAATCCTGAATTCCCGCGTATGCTGGCGTTATTTTATCATGAAAATGAAGAAGCGATCTCTGATATCAAACGATCGGCCATTGATGAAAGAGGCTTGGATGAGTTGCTTCCCTTCCCAAAATACACGCTCAGTTTTGTTTACTATCAAAACAGACGTTTACGTGCTTATTTAAAGAGTCTCTATCATTTTGCTGATATCCCCGGCAAACGTTTTCAGGGGTTTATTTGATTTTGACTGATAGGATGGTGTAAACAAAAAACGGATCCTTTACCTTGCCGGCTTTCAACTGTTATACGACCTCCCAATAATCTCGAAAAGAAAGAACAATTATAAAGCCCCAAACCAATTGAGCGGAAACTTCCGGAATCTAACTGATCATAATTATTATAAGGTTCAAAAATATATTTAAGATTACTTTGAGGTATACCCAATCCATTATCTATAACCGAAATCAGAATTTCATCGTCGTCTTTATCTACTTTAACTCTTATATGCCCATCGATTTGAGTATATTTTATGGCATTACTAATGAAATTCTCTATTATTCGTTTAACCTTATCGATATCGGTTTCCAGATATATCGGTTCCGCTGAATGTATAAATTGTAGTGTTCTTTTCTTTTCATCAGCCAGACTTCTCATCAATCCAACAACTTCTTCTATCAACCAATTAATCTCAACATTAACCTTATTTACACTGACATGATTATTAGTGTAACTTAATAACTCATTAATTTGATTAACCATCCGTATAATATCATTCAGGCCATATTCCATGCTGTTAAAAATATGTTTAGCATCAAAAAGGTCCAGTTGATGGTTTGCAGACTTTTTCTGTAGAATCTGTAAATATCCCGCTATAGCCTGTAAAGGCGACTTGAGGTCATGAGTTATCATATTAAGAAGTGAACGGCTTCTATTTTCCCAGCGTTTGTACCGGTTTCTCTTTTGATCTGTTATTATTTGTACTGATTGTATTTCTTCAAATTTTAAATCCAGTTCCAGTTGTTGGCTGATGATAATAGAATATGATTTAGTTATATCTACCAGCAATAACTTATCCGAATTCCTATTGAAATCAACCATTAAGTAGCCTATGATCTGTTCCCTGACTAATAATGGTTGACAGATAAAATTTTCATAAACCAACACCTGACCTGAAAACAACCTATCTTCATCAAAATTATTGAAGAATTTTTTTAGATCGAATTCACCTAAAGCTAAAACCGGGTAATCATATTCCACAGATATTTTAAGTCGTACACCTTTTACATAAGGTTTTTCTTGAATGGAACTGAGAATTTCTGATATCCTGTTAAAAGATAAAGTCTCATTATCCAAAATAAGGTTTGCCAGACGCTTCCTTTTTTTATTATTACGAAATGAAAGCCCTTTGGACACACCATTCACATAAGATCTAGGTATAATAGCTTTGCTGCCAGGCAAAATTTATTCCCCTTCTTAAAAAAGTTCATATCCACACATTACATATAGAATATATAAAAGCTTGCCATTCAATGAAATTTATAAATACCCCATATTCAATATTTTAAAATCTTTTGAAATAACACCTTATTCCACAGGCATTATTCTGGAATAAATCACCCGTGAATAAATATAATATAGATTACCAATCAGAATTTAGCAGAATCATATCTCATACATTATCAATTACTTAAAACACCATCATTGATAATAATGATTAAAAAAATTTAAGGTCATATAAAAACCCTCGATAATTACTACAAGTCTAACACAATACTTTTACACTTAACTAAAACGAGGTAACAAAATGGCTTTTGGAGATATTAACAGAGTCAATACCAACCTGCAGTCACTTAGTGCCCAGTACTCATTGAACAAGATCAATCAGGAGCTGGCGAATAATCAATTGCAGTTGTCTACCGGTTTACGCATTAATAAAGCCGCTGATGACGCTGCCGGTTTTTCCATCGCTTCTAAGATCAAAGGTAAACTGGCCGGTATGAACCAGGCCAGCCGGAACATAGGTGATGCCAAATCAATGTTAAATATTGGTGAATCAGGGCTCAACTCCATTATGGATGCCTTAATTCAGATAAAAAGCAAAGCTACCGAAGGTGCCAGTGGTACATTAGGTCAAACCGAGATGAATTACGTTGAAAAGCAAATCAATGCTCTTGGTAAACAAATCAATACCATTGCCCAAAATACTAAGTATAACGGTTCCAGCTTGCTTTATAACAGTACCGGTGGAGCTGGTTCTACCATTGATAAAACCTTTCAGGTCGGTGATGGAAGCAGTGATACGTATTCTGTCTCTATAAATGATAGTACCACAGCAAGCTTATTCGCTACTTCTGCTACAGGGTTAAGTAGTGCCGCTGTTGGAAGTTTTGCTATGAATGAATCAGGATCCGGTGGTACAGTTGTCTCACAAACTGACTTTCAAAATCTTTTGACGGATGTCGGTTCTGCAATTGATACATTGGCCGGAACAACAAATCAGATGGGTATCGATCAAAATAACCTCTCGATACGTCAGGATAATCTTTCCCAGGCCATCACCAGCAATAGCGCTGCCAAGAGTCGCATCATGGATGCCAACTTTGCACAAGTGAAGAGTGACTCAGTTCGTCTGCAAATTCTGCAACAAACAGCAACTGCTGCCTTAACACAGGCTAATTCCAGTCCACAATCCGTACTTACTATTCTTCGCGGGTAAGTCATAACTAATCAAAAAACATTTTAGAAAGGAATAATCATGGCTTTTGGAGATATCAACAGGGTAAATACGAACTTGCAGTCGCTTAGCGCTCAGTATTCCCTCAATAAAATCAATCAGGAACTGGCTAATAATCAATTGCAGTTGTCTACCGGATTACGCATCAATAAAGCCCAGGACGACGCCGCCGGTTTTTCCATCGCCTCCAAGATCAAAGGGAAACTGGCCGGTATGAACCAGGCCAGCCGTAATATCGGGGATGCAAAATCAATGATGAATATTGCTGAATCGGGGATCAATACTATTATGGATGCACTGATCCAGATGAAAAGCAAGGCTACAGAAGGCGCCAGTGGTACACTGGGACAAACCGAGATGAATTACATTGAAAAACAAATCAATGCTCTGGGTAAACAAATCGATACCACTGCCGCTAATACCAAATATAACGGCTCCAGCCTGTTAGATAATGGCGGTACCGGTACTACAATCGACAAGACCTTCCAGGTCGGCGATAGCAATGGTGATACCTATTCAGTTTCCATTAACGATAGTACAACATCCAGCCTCTTTAATGGCGCAGGTTCGGCAACCGGTGGTACTGCCAGTACTACAGATTTTGCTATGGCTGAAACAGGATCCGCTGGTACAGTTGTATCACAGGCTGATTTTCAGGGTCTTATTTCAGACATCTCTTCCGCAATTGATACTTTAGCGGGAACGACAAACCAGATGGGTATCGACCAAAATAACTTGTCTATTCGCCAGGATAATTTATCTCAGGCTATAACAAGTAACAATGCGGCCAAGAGTCGTATTATGGATGCCAACTTTGCACAAGTGAAGAGTGACTCGGTTCGTTTGCAAATTCTTCAACAAACAGCCACTGCTGCCTTGACGCAGGCAAATTCAAGTCCTCAATCCGTACTTACCATTCTTCGCGGGTAATTCATAATCAAGCAAATATAATATTAGAAAGGAATTATTATGGCTTTTGGAGATATTAACAGGGT
>DATFMK010000176.1:0-8412 GCA_035267005.1 Balneolales bacterium | reverse complement strand
GAAAAAGGTCAGGCTATGAGATCTCGATTTCTTAATAATATCTATATCAGAGGTCAGTATTCACGAATGATGCTATTATTTCATGGACATCCCATACCCAATTTTCAGCAATACAAGGGAAATGATGGTACAATCCATCTGCAACGATCCTTATTTGAAAGTCATAAAGATTGGTGGAAACCATCTGATGGCGGACCGTTACCCAATGGAGTTCCTTGGCCATCTGCTATTCACGATACGCCTATTTATTAAGTATTTTTGATGTTCTGAATTATGTATGAAGTACTAAGTAAATCCGAAGCTAAAAAAAGAATTGATGAACTGAGAGATTTACTCAACAGAGCAAATAAGGCCTATTATGATGATGCTGATCCTTTCATATCAGATCGTGAATATGATGCCAGGATGGAGGAACTCCTTGAACTGGAATTGAAATTTAATCTGCAAACACCAGACTCTCCATCTGTTAGAATTGGCGGAAAACCCAGTAAAAAATTTAAATCGGTCAAACATCCTGTCCCATTATTAAGCCTATCCAACACGTACAATCAAAATGAATTAAATGACTTTGACCGTCGCGTTCGAAATATATTGGGTCATGACGATTATTCCTATCTTACCGAATTAAAGTTTGATGGTATGGCGTTGCGCCTCAGATTTGAAAATGGGAAACTCGTACTTGGAGCTACTCGTGGTGACGGACGCAAAGGTGATGATATCACCAATAATGTCAGAACGATACGCGATATCCCTTTACAATTAAAAAACAGTTATCCTGATGTAGTCGAAGTACGAGGGGAAGCTTTTATGGAACGGGAAGCATTCGCCCGTTTTAATGAACGACGCGATGAACAGGGGGAATCGGCATTTGCGAATCCCAGAAATGCTACGGCAGGCTCTTTAAAACTTCAGGATCCAAAAGCTGTGTCAAGTCGTCCTATTCGATTTTTCTCTTATGATCTCCTGTTAAATGAGCAGGAAAATAATCTCACCCAATATGAGAAGATGGAAAAACTCACTTCGATGGGACTTCAAGTAAGTGAGTATTTTAAAAAATGTAAAGATATCGCCGAGGTGCATGAGTTTATTGAAGAGTGGGGTGAAAAACGGCATCACTTGCCATATGACACCGATGGCGTAGTGATTAAGGTCAATGAGGATAAATACCGGGACATTTTGGGTCACACTGCCAAATCACCTCGCTGGGCTATTGCCTATAAATTCGAAGCGGAACAGGCTGAAACAACCATTAAGGATATATCTCTTCAGGTAGGCCGCTTGGGAACGATCACGCCGGTTGCTGAACTGGAACCCATCTTTTTAGCCGGCACAACCGTCAAAAGAGCTTCTCTTCACAATGAAGATGAAATTCACAGAAAAGACATTCGTAAAGGAGATCGCGTTCTGATTGAAAAAGCGGGTGAAATCATTCCCCAAGTCGTTCAGGTTGTGAACCTGGATCGTACAGATAGAGGAGAACCATTTCACATGCCCAAACATTGTCCGGCTTGTTCGGAAGAACTGGTGAGACTTGATGAAGAAGTGGCCTGGCGTTGCATCAACCCCTCCTGTCCACCACAAGTTCGCATTCGCATTGAACATTTCGCATCACGTGATGCCATGGATATTGAAGGATTAGGTCCTGCTATAGTTAACCAACTCGTAAGTCAGCAGTTGATAGCCAATTTTGCGGATCTGTACGAATTAAAAATGGAAAATCTCGTGTCGCTGGAACGCATGGGCGAAAAAAGTGCAGAAAATCTGATCACAAGTATTGAGAATAGTAAACAGCAACCTTTCGAACGGCTTCTTTATGCTTTGGGAATACGATTTGTGGGTAGAACGGTAGCCCGTGATCTTGCACGGGCATTTCGTAATATTGAACAGATTTCATCGGCCACGGAAGAAGAACTCACCGAAATTGATTCCATCGGTCCGCGAATAGCTGATTCGGTCGCTCATTATTTTAGTAATGAGAAAAACATTCGATTGATTGAACGACTCAGAAGCTTTGAATTACAATTGGAAAGTGCTGGTGAAACGACCTCATCACAAAAATTGGAAGGTTTAACGTTTGTGGTAACCGGTACGCTGACCTCTTTTAAAAGGAATGAAATTAAAGAGCTTATTGAAAAACATGGTGGAAAAGCGACCGGGTCGGTCAGTAGCAAAACGAGCTATGTATTAGCCGGAGAAAATCCTGGTAGTAAAATTGATAAAGCACAAAAATTAAATATTGCTATTATAGATGAGGATACCTTTAAAGAGATGATTAAATAAATCATCTTGTTTTGATTGTAAGGTTTTTGTTTATTTGACCATATCTTTCTGACATATCAACCATTACCGATTATTCAAAATATATTATGAATTACGAATTAGATCACGAGGGCAATATTTCGATTTTAAAAATCAAAAATGAAAAACTGGACTCAACAGTCGCACCAGATTTAAAAAGTCAAATCATCATTCTGACTAATGCTACTGATCATGAACATTTGATCCTGGACCTAAAAAAGGTCACTTTTGCTGATTCCAGTGGATTAAGCGCTTTATTGTTGGCTCACCGCTTGTATCGTGATTCCAATCGACATTTCGTTATTTGTAATTTAGCTGATCGTATTCATGAATTACTCAAGATATCCCAATTAAATAACGTCCTGAATATCTCGAGTAACCCCAAAGAAGCCATGACATTTATAAAAGAAGCTTCTTAAGGGGAAACCAACTTATGCACCTTCAGTTACACTATCTTGATCTGGTTGCTATTGTAGCCTATTTGGCACTTACCGTGTTTATTGGAATTAAAGTAGGTGGAAAACCAACCGACACCTCCGCATATTTTACTACAAAAGGAACGGTACCATGGTGGGCGGCATCATTTTCCATCGTTGCTACCGAGACGAGTATGCTCACGGTAATTTCAGCTCCAACGCTGGCTTATTTTGGAAGTTTGGTATTCCTGCAAATTGTAATTGGATACATTATCGGCCGAATTATCGTATCGTTTATCATTTTGCCATCTTACTTTAGTGGCAATCAAAAAACGGCCTATACCTTCTTCCATGAACGGTTTGGTCCCCGTTTTCAGCGACTGATCTCATTTGTGTTTCTGATTACGCGTCTTTTGGCTGACGGTGTTCGGTTGTTTGCAGCCGCTATACCCATAAAATTAATAACCGGTTTCGATTATTCGACATCCATTCTGATTATCGCTTTACTAACGTTGGCATACACTTATTACGGCGGACTCAAATCGGTTATTTGGATTGACGTACTGCAATTGTTCGTTTATGTCATTGGCGGTGTATATATCGTAGTCCACCTGTATCCGGAAATTAACGCACATTCTCTGCATCAGATTTATACACAGGGGAAACTTACTGTATTCCAAATGCCTCATTCTTTATCTGATGTATTCACCAAGCCTTTTAATATAATCGGTGCAATAATTGGTGGCATGTTTCTTACGATGGCTTCTCATGGTACCGATCATATTATAGTGCAACGATTATTAGCTTGTCCGGATTTAAAATCATCCCGTAAAGCATTGATATACAGTGGATTTTTTGTCTTTTTACAATTTTTGTTATTCCTGAGTGTGGGAACTTTCCTTTACATCCATTATCAGGGTGAAACTCTGACCCAGCTTGGCTTGCACAAAGTGGATGAGATCTTTCCCCATTATATTCTCAACGACCTGCCTCCAGGTATTACCGGATTCATTATTGCGGGCCTTTTTTCAGCTGCCATGAGTACCCTCAGTAGTTCCTTATCGGCATTATCTTCGTCCACAATGTTCGATCTCTTTCCTAAATTGGCGGAAAGAGCTGATTCTATTAAAATATCCAGAATTTTTATGCTGGTTTGGACGTTAATATTTATAATATTCGCAGTATCCTTTACCAGTACTAATAGTCCGGTTATTGAACTTGGTTTAGGAATAGCGGGTTTCACATACGGTGCTCTTTTGGGTGCTTTTCTAATTGGAAGATATACTAATTTTGAGACAACGGAGACGCTGATAGGACTAATATCTTGTATTTTTTTCATGACGCTCATTATAATTTTTGGGAACATAGCGTGGCCATGGTATACGTTATTCGGAGTATCCATATTTGCAATAGTGGCTACGGTAGTGCATTTTATTAGAATACGTTTCAAATTAGAAACGGTTTAGCGCTATTAGAAGGAGTTTTATCCATTATGAAAATTCTGGACAAATTTGGTCTTGGCCGAAAAAATAAAGGGGTAAGTCCGATAATTAAAGATTCAAAATCTAAAGCTTCCAGGTCTTTTTCATTAAAAGACAGTTACCTGGTTAAAGGAATTATATTTGCCTTATTTTTGGCATTCGTAATTGTTGTATTTCCCAGAACTTCTTATAAACTAAGCAATTATAAGATCGGTGAACCTTGGAGACAGGAAGATCTGACTGCTCCTTTTACATTCAGTTTATTAAAAAGTAAGGATGAACTGAAAAAGGAAAAGGATCAAATCAAGCAGAATACACCACCCATTTTCCATGTCAAGCATCAGGCTGGCATGAGGATGGAGAGTGAGCTTGATTCTCTTTTCAATTCGTTTTCACCTGCTCTGAAACAATATCTTCAATGGAAAACGGCGCCGCCTAATACCGCCCAGGCCACATCAGACAGTTTAGAATTTATTAATTCTCTGAATGCTGTCGGGACAACGTTAGACGACAACGCCTGGACGACACTTCTGCAAAGTTATTTGTCTGCAAATGCTTCTACCAAAGTATTAAAGAGGTATGATCTGCAACCTCAAAAACAATTTATTGGTGTTAAGATCAAGAACAGAATTTCCTCTATCATAAAGAAATTGACGAGTGATGGTATCATTAATGTTGATAAATCGACATTATCGAACAACGAAATAACGGTTCGCGATCTGAAAAACAGAACGGAAAGAAGTGATTATCTTGCGAATGTGCGCGATCTAAGCGAAGCCAAAGAGTACGCCAGTTATCAGCTTTCTAAGGATTTTACCGAAAAAGTGGCTGAGACGGCTACCCAAATATTTAATAAGGTTGTAGAACCAAATCTCATTTATAATAAGAAAGAAACAGAAGCACGTATTGCTGACGCACTTTCCAAAATATCTCCAACAAAAGGTGCGGTAACCAAAGGACAGGTTATCATTCGGAAGGGAGATCTAATCAATGCCCGTAAGCTGAATATGATTAAAAGCCTTGCACAGGCTCGATCAGAACGGGTGAGTCAGCTTGAAGTATGGCAGCAGTATCTCGGTGAAATTTTGACGATCATAGCCATTGTACTCGTCTTCTACATGTACATCTATTTATATCGAAAATCCATTTTTGATAATAATGCGATGTTTTTGCTGGTTTACATGGCCATTGCTTTCATTATTGGCGCTTCAGCTGTTGTATCACATTTTAGCTTTATCTCTCCTTATGTCGTTCCAATTGCGATAATTCCGATCATTCTGACTATCATCTTCGATTCCAGAGTGGGATTACTGACTACGCTCATTCTGGCTCTATTAACCGGAATGATGATCGGTTACGACTTTGAATTTGTAGTCGCGACTATCACTGCTTGTAGTATGGCGGTATATTCCATGCGCGATATTAAGAATCGAAGTCAGTTTTTCTTCTTTACACCGGCTATCGTTTTTATCACTTATGTTTTGGTCTTTGCGGGATTCTCGTTAAGCAAACTTGGAGATATTCAAACATTCGCACATCACGTACTGGCCTCTGTCGTCAATGCTATTTTAATATGGCTGACCTATCCATTGATTCTGTTAGTTGAAAAATTATTTAAAGTCACCACAGATGTAACATTACTCGAATTAAGTGATACTAATCAACCCCTATTAAAAGATTTGATGATGCGGGCACCGGGTACGTTCCATCACAGTCTTCAGGTCGCCAATTTAGCGGAAACGGCCGCTAATGCGATCGGAGCTAATGCGATTCTCTGCCGTGTCGGTGCGCTTTATCACGATATCGGGAAAATGGAAAAACCGGAGTATTTTGTTGAAAATCAGTCGGGTGTAAACGAACATGATAAGTTAAAACCCCGTATGAGTGCCATTGTTATTAAAACCCATGTAAGCAATGGAGTCAAGATGGGACAAAAGGAACAACTTCCTGATATTATTATAGATTTCATTCGCACGCATCACGGGACTTCGATCATAAAATATTTCTATGAAAAAGCAAAGGAAAGCACTGAGAATACTTCGGAAATACAGGTCGAAGATTTCCGGTACGACGGTCCCCTTCCCAATACTAAGGAAACCGGTGTTGTTATGCTCGCCGACGGTGTGGAAGCCTCTTCTCGGGCTATGACCGATCCCAATTATCAGAAACTGGATAATTTGGTTAATCGAATTGTAGATGAGCGTTTAAATGAAGGCCAGTTAAATAACTGTCCGTTAACATTTAAGGATCTCCAAAAGATCAAAGATACCTTTTTGAATATTCTTGTCGGAATGTATCACGGCCGTGTTAAATACCCTGGACAGGATGAAAAAGATAATGCCGCTGATAAACAGGATAAATCGGACAAACCCAAAACGGTAATGCTACACGATGCGCCGCCTAAAGATCGTCATAATTCGAAAGATTCCGATTAAATCATGCAACCGTTTCAGAGGGAATTGCAGCTTTATCTTCAATTTTTGAAATTCGAAAAAGGTTTAGCTGATAACTCCCTTGATGCTTATGAGAATGATCTAAATCGGTATTTAAACTTTCTCACCGGTACTTTAAAGATCAATGATCTGGGTGCGGTCTCTCTGCGACATATTGAATACTATTTGGAAGAGTTGGTATCTATGGAACTGGCAGTAAGCACAATTTCCAGGAATATTTCAAGCATTCGAAGTTTCCACGAGTTTATGGTTTTAGAAGGACTCAGTGTAGCTAATCCGGCTGAATTAGTTGAATTGCCTAAACTCAGTAAAAAATTACCCGAAGTACTGGACAAAGAGGAAGTTCAAAAAATATTAGAAAGTCCGGGAACCCAGTCTCCTGCGGCCATTCGTGATACAGCCATTTTAGAATGTCTGTATGGTACGGGTATTCGTGTAAGTGAACTTACAAATCTCGAATTAGATCAGCTCTTCTTTCAAATAGGATTTATCAAAGTAATTGGAAAAGGCAATAAAGAACGCCTTATCCCGATCGGTGAAGTTGCCAGAAAAGCTATTGAAAAATACATAACTGATGTTCGTCCCCTCTTTTTTAAGCAAAATGAGAAATCAAAGAATCGAGTATTTCTCAATCAGCGAGGCGCTCCATTATCCCGAATGAGTATCTGGAATATCGTTACTAAAGCTGCCAGGGACGCGGGAATCACTAAAAAGGTCTATCCTCATATTTTCCGACACTCTTTCGCCACACATCTGTTAGAAGGTGGGGCCGATTTACGTGCAGTCCAGGAAATGCTGGGACATGTCTCAATATTGACAACGGAAATTTATACTCATGTTGATCGTCGATATTTGCACGAAGTTCATAAACGCTATCATCCAAGAGCCTGACTCCATTTTAAATACGAATTAGCTGCTTTAATCACTATTCCTTTAAATTACCTATTCAGTTTCCAACACCATTCCATCGATCATTTTGAGATAATTTAGGATGATAAATATATCCGATTTTATGCTTGATTTATGATAAAATCACTAATTTTATCTGCTGAATATTTCCAATTTCGTCCTTTAAAGATGACATTCATTCCAAATTTCCTGGATAAAAATGGAAGGCATCAGAGCTTGTCTTGAATTGTTAGCGTGAACAATTATAGTTTTGCATTAGAAACTAAATTATTTGGATAACCCGTATTAACATATTTTTACAAAATAATTTTACTCATCTGGAAAATTAATCATTGAATAAAATTCAAATCATATTTCGTCGATAACATCACACTTTTATGAATTCAATAATTTAATACCTATCAAATTATTGATAATACTTGTTATAAATACAATTATTAATCAACTTATTATCTTTCAATTAATAATATTTAAAAGATGCACAATTTTAATAAATTCTAGCCTGTGACGCTTAACTAATACCTCACAATTTATTTAATTATTATTTTAATAATTAAATACTTATATAAATAATAAATTTAGCCCACACCTACCTTTATATCCCAACTTTTTTAAATATTTCAAAGGTCTAATCATAGGCTTAATCCATATATAAATAGGTATACTATTTTCATTTTTTAACAACTTCTTATTGTAAAATTTGTAAAAATAAGAGAGTGGGGAGCGCCAACAAATAATAGATATCATAATGGAGGTCTTAATATGGGAAATAGAGCTACCAGGAAATTCCTGTATCTTTCTCAATTTTTAATTCTAATATGTTGTACCCTTTTTCTAAAACCTGGCATGTCAAAT
>DATFMK010000175.1:0-3593 GCA_035267005.1 Balneolales bacterium | reverse complement strand
TCTATACCATAATGGTATCTGTATTATTTGTAGATGCAATATTTTTTGTGACTTACTGTAACCGGTCAGGTAAAAAAAGAAAACAATCATCCAATTATAAGAATCAAACGAATGCTTTTGTAGGGGCTGAGGCATGCAAATCATGTCACGAGAGCGAGTATAAGAAGTGGAAAAAATCAGATCATTACCATGCCATGGCAGTTGCCGACTCTGAATCGGTAAGGGGGAACTTTAATAATACTCATTTTAAACAAAACGGGGTAAAGTATCATTTTTATAAAAAGCGCGGTAATTATTATGTAAACACAATAGGAGCGGATGGTAACTATCACTCTTATCAAATTCAATATACATTCGGATGGACTCCACTTCAGCAATATTTGATTAAATTTCCAGGTGGTAAATACCAGGCTTTAACTGTAGCATGGGATGTGAATAAAAAAAACTGGTTCTTCTTGTATCCAAAAATGAAGATTACCCCCCATGATTGGCTGCATTGGACGAAAGGAGCGATGACCTGGAATACCATGTGTGCCGACTGTCACTCAACTAATCTGCATCAAAACCTGGATGTTAAAACAGAATCATTTCACACTACATGGTCAGAAATTAATGTAAGTTGTGAGTCATGTCATGGTCCGGGTAAACAACATGTGGATTATATGCACTCATTACATGGTAAAAAACCGGATTTGAATTTAATGCGCAGTCAGCTTCGTATGACTAAAGGTACTTCGGCACATAAATTGGTTTCCGAATGTGCCAGGTGTCACTCATTACGTGAAAAATTCACAAATGCATTTCAACATAACGAAAAATTTTTGGATCAATATGATCCTCAGTTACCACATCCGGCCGATTATTATCCGGATGGGCAAATCAAACATGAAGATTATGTGTATGCATCTTTTTTGCAAAGCAAAATGTATCATTATGGCGTGGCATGCACTAATTGCCACAATCCCCATACGTATAAATTAATAGCAACCGGCAATAAATTATGTTTAAATTGTCATGCAGATAAATATAATACGGTAACTCATACTCATCATAAACCGAATACATCAGCATCGAAATGTATCAATTGTCATATGGCCGGTCGTAATTATATGCAGATAGATTTCCGGAGGGATCACAGTTTCAGAATTCCCCGACCCGATTTGACGGAAAAATATAATACTCCTAATGCATGCAATAATTGCCACACTAATAAAAGTGCCAAATGGGCTGAGAATAATATTATGAAATGGTATGGACAGAAATCGCCTATCGATCATTTTTATAACTTTACCGGGGTGCTTGCAAAAGCCGATAAAGAAGGTCCAAAAGCTGAAGATGAATTAATAGCGTTAGCTCAAAATAAATCCCAGCCGGCCATTGCAAGGGCTACAGCTTTGTGGTACCTGGGACAGTTTCTTAATAATAAATCTTATCCTGTCATCAAGAAATTGTTAACAGCAAAAAATAGCCTGGTTCGGTCAAATGCTGTCAGGGCTCTATCCGGTTTACCTGATCAGATGAAAGAAGAGGATCTGCCTGCTCTACTGAGTGATACGGTCAGGATTGTCCGCATAGCAACAGCTAATCAATTAACAGGTATCAATACATCTAATTTTACGGATGAGGAACAAAAGGCCTTTAAAAAAGCTAAAAAGGAATTACAAAAGAATTTGAATGTGAATGCCTATATGCCGCTTGGTCAGTTGAACCTGGCGGAATATTATCAAAAAAAGAAGGAATATTCCAAAGCTATTACAGCATATAAGAGCGCTTTAATAAAAGATCCGCACCTAAATCAGGCTCGTATGAGTTTGTCAGAATTATACAACCAGCTCAATGATAATGAGAAAGCCATTAATTTATTAAGAGTAGTAATTAAACAGGAACCTGATTTTGGCCCGGCTTATTATTCACTGGCTTTGGTCACCGCGCAAACGGGCAAAGAGAAGGATGCTATTCCATATTTCCGGAAAGCTGTAAGTCTAATGAAAAATAATGCGAGGGTTTATTACAACTGGGCTATAGTCCTTCAGCAATTGAAAAGGTATAAATCATCGGAAGATAAATACTTACATGCTCTCAAAGAAAATCCTGGTAATACAGATTATCAATATGGTATAACGACATTATATATGCAGCAGAAAAAGTATAAGAAGGCACTATTACATGCTCACAAATTAGTGAAGCTGCAACCCGGCAATCAACGATACAGGTATATTTTAAATACAATTAAGAACAATCTTTGATTCCTGAAATGGAACGTTGATGAAGCGGATTATCGCAGATTTTTAAATAAGATGATGACCGACCATGGAGGACCAAATCAATAAGCCATTATTTGGAAGACATGAACGTTGTAATACCGGAAAACGGAGAACGGAATACAGAGGATGGGTGGGCTTATTCTTTATATTTCGCAGATGAAGTACGTTTGTTAACCAAACAAAAGCCCACCAACCTGTTATTCCGATTATTCCGAAATCCGTCGAGGAAACTATCAACGCCTGGTTGCCTTATTCCATTTTTAAACTAATGAAGGTCTATAGCTTTCATAGAACCCTCCACGCTGGGCGGGAGGACAGGTTTGGATTGTATAATAAAGTTCCCCAACTTCCCGCATGATATTTATAATATTAACCGCTTTTATCTGCGTAAATCCGTGGCTAAAAAACATTCTCCGTTTTTATTTCTTTTCCAGGCGGTTGGCGCTGTATCCTTGTTCCTGGTATTTATGCAGAAGTGCACGCATCTTCTTGACCAGTTCAGGATGTTGACCAATCACATTATGTTTTTCTTCTACATCGGTTTTCAGGTTATATAATTCAGGGCCATTGCCGATTTTTGAAGGGTATTGTGTATCATTATGGGCATATTTTTTAACATTAATCAGATCCCATTTCCCATATCTTAATGTGAATTCATCCCAGCCGCCGGCATTGACCATTATATTCCGTATGGGTTGTTTATTTTTCCCCAGGAATTCGGGTAACATATCATCACTGTCTTCACCGGCATTTTTCGGTAATTTTTGGTGGGTTATATCGGCAAAAGTGGCTAATAAATCTGAAAGACAAAGCATATTCTTGTCGACTCTTGGCTCTTTAATTTTATCAGGCCAATAGACTATAAATGGAATTCTATGACCGCCTTCCCACGGATCACTTTTAAATCCTGTAAGGTCACCGGCTGCCTTATGTCCATACGTCATCCAGGGACCATAATCGGGACGGTGAATAGCATCTGTGGGATAATACTTACCACTTAAATAACCCTTAGGTAACATTTTATATCCGTTTCCACGTGCCTGTAATTTTTCCAGCCACGGTACGGGATCACCCGGGTGTGGACCATTATCAGATGTTATAATCAATAAGGTGTTATTCAATTGTCCCTTTCTTTTCAGTGCCTGAATAATTTGTCCTACTGTCCAGTCAAACTGGGCCACCATATCTCCGCGGAGTCCGGCCTTGCTCCATCCCTGTGTAAAATTAGGGACATCAGGGCGATGAATTGAGGTAGTAGGGAAATAGAGGAAAAGGGGTTGATCTTTATGATGAGTAAAATGTTCATCAATTATAGAAACAGCTTTTTCT
>DATFMK010000174.1:0-4711 GCA_035267005.1 Balneolales bacterium | reverse complement strand
CGGTCCAACCGGTAGCGAAACCATAAGCAGAGGAACCGTATGCGGGAAATCTGCTCGTACGGATCTGTGGGGGAGCGGGGAGGCAACGAACCGCTCTACCCGGAAGACTAAGATATTATGATATTGGATGTAGTCTTATTACAACGTGTTTAAAATTTAAGTAAATATTAATTTATGGGTTAAATCATGATAAATAATTATTTAACAAGCCAAAAAATTAAAGTAAAAAAAAGACTCAAAATAACACAAGTCGTGATTGGTATATAGATTCTGAAATTACCTCGTTCAATAATAAAATCTCCTGGTAAACGGCCAAAACCTATACGTTCGAAAAGTGGCCAAATAAGTGCAACAATCAGGATGATTATTCCAATAATTATTAAAATACCAGATGTACTCTGAAATTGGTCAATCATAATATTACCCCCCAAAAACACTTTATAAGTTGTATATATATCTAATGGGTAATTATGTTTATGAAACTATTTAAGATTACTGATTATTATTTTTAATCCCCAAATTAAAAATTTTCTATACCCTTATTATTAATATGCTCAATTATAGGGTGGAAAAGAAGACTTTCTCATTAGAGAATTCCAATATTATTAGTTTTTTAATTACTACCTGTTTTTTAAGGTCATATAACGCCAATAATTAATGTTTAGTAAAATGCATTTATTTCCATAATGAAGATCAGCCTTATTAGTTGATGGTTAGATATAGCATGGTAAATCATATAAAAATAATATTATGTAGATATGTGAATACCTGTACGTTAGTAAGTTCTTAAACGTCTTCTAATTCGATGTTTACAGATATCAATAGAAGGTTGGCGTATTTGAACAAAAATTAATGAGTGATTAATAACTTTTAAAACAATCGTTAAACTATTTGCATAAATAATAGGTGTACAAAGCGTAAATTTAGGGCTAATATTATTATCGGTTTCAAAAAAATATTTATGAAAAGGGTCGCTTTACTGTTATTAGTTTTATTTGTTTGTACAATCCATAAATCTTATGCTCAAGGAGATATTCATTTCAGAAATATCCGGGCGATGCGTGTTCATCAACAGATAACTATTGATGGACTTTTATCAGAACCTGCTTGGAAAAAAGCACCGGCGATAACACATTTTACAGAAAGGGATCCTGACGAAGGAGCGAAGCCTTCCCTAAAAACAGTAGTTCGTGTTTTGTATAATAACAATGCCCTTTTTATTGGGGCCCGTTTGTATGATAATCATCCTGACTCGATTGTCGCTTTATTGGGAAGGCGTGATGCTCATCTTAAATCAGATAATTTCTTTGTTTATCTCGATCCGTTTAATGATCAGCAAACCGGTTTTTATTTTGGTCTTAATGCCGGTGGGACTCTTTATGACGGTACCTTATTTAATGATGTCGATCAGGATCGTTCCTGGGATGGAATATGGAAGGGAAAGGTGCATATTGACAAAAAGGGTTGGACAGTGGAAATGAGAATTCCCTATTCTCAACTACGTTTTCATAAAGAAAAGAATTATGTTTGGGGAATTGATTTTAAACGGTCTATCAGTCGTAAAAATGAGAGTGATTTTTTGGTGTATACTCCTAAAAATGGGAATGGGTTTGTTTCACTTTTTCCTGAATTAGTTGGAATACATAATATCAAGCCAAAGCAGGATTTCGAAATTTTACCATATATCACATCAAAGGCATCGTATCTCCAACATGATGCCGGAAATCCTTTTATTCATGGATCACAATATAATTACAATGTCGGAGCTGATATTAAAACATCCATAGCAAGTAACTTGTCCTTGGATGCAACAATAAACCCGGATTTTGGTCAGGTTGAGGTGGATCCTGCTGTAGTGAATCTAAGCGATGTGGAAACTTTTTTCCCGGAAAAAAGGCCCTTTTTTATTGAAGGAAGGAATTTTTTTGATTTCGGTTTAGGAGGGGTAAGTAGTCATATGAGCTTTAATTGGAGCTCGCCTACTTTTTTCTATTCCAGGCGAATAGGCAGAAAACCTCAGGGTAGTGTTCCCGTAGCCGATTATACGAATTATCCTGATGCCACGCATATTATTGGAGCCGCTAAGATTACCGGTCAATTGGATAATAATTGGAATGTTGGCATCATGCAGTCTGTTACTTCCGTCGAAAATGCAAGGTATTCTTTAAATAATATGATTCATTCCGTTAAAGTGGCTCCTTTGACGTATTACGGAGTGGCTAGTGTTCAAAAACAGTTTAATGATGCGAAACAAAGTATAGGAATCTTAACTACTGTAACAGATCGTAGTTTTACAACAGGATATTTACCAGATCAATTAAATAAATCGGCAATTGTAACCGGAATTGACGGCTGGTCATTTCTCGATAATGATAAGACCTGGGTTGTAAGTGGCTGGACAGGAATGAGTCATATTGACGGGAGTCAGTCTCAAATGGTAATTATCGAAACAGATCCAACTCATTATTTGCAAAGGCCAGAATTTGGTAACAACGGGGTTGACAGTACGGCAACTTCACTTACAGGATTTGCGGGCAGAGTGATGTTATCCAAGCAGAAGGGACAATTTTCCTTAAATACTGCTTTTGGATTTATTGATCCGCACTTTGATATTAATGATTTGGGATATATGAGACCTGGAAACAAAATAAATTATCACGTATCTATCGGATATAAATGGACGGAGCCAACCCAATGGTATCGTTATTTAGCGATTAATTTTGCTTATGCCACTTCATATGATTTTCAGGGAAATCACACTGGTGGGGGGATTATGCAATTCGGACATATCAGTTTTCTAAATTACTATTGGTTGCATTGGAATGCTTATGCACAGCCAACCTATAATGTAGATAATCGATTAACAAGAGGCGGACCCCTTGCACTGGGAACCCCGGGTATTTCATATGGGTTAAATTTGGGATCAGATAGTCGAAAGGAAGTTGTTTTCTCAGTAGGTATGCATATGTATACTTACAAAAGTGGGTCCCACGGAGTGGGTTATTATTCAAATGTTCAATTTAAGCCAAAATCAAATCTTTCAATAAATATAGGTCCGCATTACAGTCATAATCTTGCAAATACACAATGGGTGGGTGCTTATGCTGATCCAATGGCTGTTGCAACATATGGTAATCGATATGTCTATGCTGAAATGTCTCAACATTCATTATCAGCAAATATGAGAATGGATTGGACTTTTACTCCACATTTGAGTTTGCAATTGTTTGCTCAGCCTTTAGTGTCATCTGGAAATTATTACAATTATAAATTTCTTCAAAAACCCAAAACGTATGATTTCCTGACATTCGGGCAGGAGGGATCAACTTATAATAAGAAAGATAATATAGCAGATCCTGATGGCAATGGACCTGCCAAACCCATACAATTAGACAATCCTGATTATAATTATCAATCATTGCGAGGTAATGCGGTCCTACGATGGGAATATCGTCCGGGTTCGCGATTTTATTTGGTATGGACACAAACCCGGTCAAATGATCAAAATCTGGGATCTTTTAATATAAATGATGCTTTTTCGGGATTAATTAATGATAAACCGAATAATATCTTTTTATTGAAATTTTCATATTGGTTTAATGTTTAGGAGTATTGAGTTTTGTTGTGAATGAATAAAAGATAAAGCAAAGTAAGATTTCATTTTTTGATATTACAATAGGCATGAGTGGCTGATTTATTCTCTTGAGAACGAAATGAGAATATTTCCGGTTTATACCTAAAATTATTTAGCAAGAAAAAAGAGGCTTATGCGGGGATCTATTATTTCACTTTTGTTTTTTATTGTTATCTGCTTTGCTGCTGCCGGATTAGGTTCGTATTTCACCGGACAATCAATAAGTACGTGGTATGTAACGCTTCAAAAACCAGACTGGAATCCACCTAACTGGATTTTTGGTCCTGTATGGTCGGCCTTATATCTTATGATGGCCATATCCATATGGTTTGTTTGGCGAAATGGGACGTTTTTTGATAATCCAGTTGTTTACATCCTTTTTGCACTTCAGCTGATTTTGAATATCGCGTGGTCGGGTATTTTCTTTGGGGTACAACAACCGGGGTGGGCAATGGTAGATATTCTCCTTTTGTGGATACTTATTTTGTTATATATCCTGTTCAGCTGGCCGGTGTCAAAAATGGCATCAATATTATTCATGCCTTATTTATTGTGGGTTGGTTTTGCCTCAGTTTTGAATATTACGATTTGGCAGTTGAATTAATTATCAAGTTGACATTATTACAACCATGAGCATATTTAACGTGAGGTTTGGATAAGAATCGCAGAGTTGTAATAATTACATTGAGAATACGACCTGTGAAAATATGACCAATTCTTGACGACGGACGACTGACCATCGACAACACAGATCTGTTTTGATGCATAAAGCATGATTCCGATACTTAACTCACGTTGATTAAACGGTTTTTCAGCATAAATAATGTTTAATTAATATCAGAGCATTTCTCTGTGGTCGATGGTCATAGAATAATCTAATTTAAGAGCTACTTTTATTAAGTAGATAGATTATAAGCTTAAACGAGCCTCACGTTATTTAATTTTACTTCATTTCTTGCCTAATAATAGCTTAGATTCTTTAAGAGGCTAAGGGATATTACTTTTTTTTGATAGAAAATTAGTCAAAAGATCAAGACAATTTTTACTTGCTCGCCGGGCTTCGTCTTATATCCCTCA
>DATFMK010000173.1:0-2135 GCA_035267005.1 Balneolales bacterium | reverse complement strand
TTTGAAGAAGCGGACGGGGGAACGTTGTTTCTGGATGAGATTGGTGAAATACCACTTGATCTGCAAGCCAAACTCTTGCGCGCACTCGAAAATCAGAAATTTATAAAACAGGGTGATACAAAAGAGACAATCGTTAATGTTCGTATCATAGCTGCTACAAATCGTGATCTGAAGCATGAATGTGATAGGGGTAATTTCAGAAGTGATCTTTATTATCGACTTCAGACTTTTATCATTGAATTACCACCATTGAGAGAGCGGACTGATGATATCGACGACCTGACTCATTATTTTGTATCGCATCTGAGCAAAAAATTAAACAAAACCATTGAAAATATCGATCCCGAATTCATGGATCATTTACGCAGTTTGCCATACCCGGGGAACGTTCGTGAACTTCGCAACCTTATCGAACGTGCAGTGATTCTGGCATCCGGAGTTGAATTGACTCCGAATTTACTACCTGCACGCTCTAACTATAAAGATTCGGAGATAAAGCAGGATCTAAACAGCGTAGAACGTGATCATATCATCAGAATTTTACGACATACCGGGGGAAATAAAACGCAGGCAGCTGAAATTTTGAATATTGGGCTTGCAACTCTCTACAGAAAAATTCAAAAGTACGGCATCAAAGAGTCCTGACCTTATCATTTTGATAATAACGTATATCATTCTGATATAATTAATCGTTCAAAACGATTAATTTATTCAAATTATTATCATTGCATTTTATTTATTAACAATGGTTTGCAAATTCTATTCTAACATTGCCCTCCTTTTTGGCATGATGTTCGTACAGATTACATAAACACGACAACTAATCTGTAACAATATCATTATGATACTTTTATATACTTTCTTTCTTTTTGCCCTGGCGGTGATACTGATCACCGGAAGTGTCCACTTTTTCGACCACATTTTAAACCGTTAATGTCATGATCGCACTATTCATTCTTTCAATCCTTGTATGCGGATATCTCTTCTACACCCTCATTCATCCTGAAAAATTCTAAACTATGAATACGGAACTCATTGGTGTTTTGTTCATCCTTTTGTTGACCATTATTCTCGCTTTCCCGCTGGGACGCTACATCAGCAAGGTATTTAAGGGAGAACCCTCATTGCTTGATTTTGTATCTCCACTCGAACGATTCATTTTCAGAATAAGCGGTATTGATCCGGACCAACCGATGGATTGGAAACAAAATGCCTGGGCACTGCTCAAATTAAATGTTTTTTTCTTTATATGGGGCATTGTCATCCTCTTAATCCAGTCGTGGCTGCCATTCTGGAATCCAAATCATATTGGTGGGATGTCTCTAACTCAGGCGTTTCATACGGCTGTAAGTTTCGTCACGAATACCAATCAACAACATTACGCCGGTGAAACAAGTGCCTCCTATTTTTCCCAGTTAATGGTTTTCTGTTACCTTCAATTTGTGAGTGCGGGAACAGGGATAGCAGCAGCAGCGCTTGTCTTTAAAGGGCTGGCCACGAAACAATCAGATAATCTCGGAAATTATTACGATCTGTTTCTGAAAAGCTGCACACGTATACTTCTGCCATTATCAATCATCCTGGCTGTTTTTCTGTTATTCAACGGAACTCCGGATACGTTCCAGGCCAATCAGGTTATCACTACGCTGGAAGGTCACACCCAAACAGTGGCGACAGGTCCCGCTGCTCCAATGGTCGCTGTTAAGCAATTAGGAACCAATGGTGGCGGATTTTTTGGAACAAACTCAGCTCATCCATTTGAAAATCCAAATTACTTGACCAACATCACAGAAAATGTGGCCATTCTGTTGATTCCCATGGCTCTCATTTTTGCTTTCGGTTTCTATCTGGAGAAAAAGAAACTGGCATTGATCATTTTTAGTGTGATGTTACTGGGATTCTTAATCCCATTAGGTGTCGGACTCCATTATGAATTGCAGGGGAATCCGTCCATCACCCAAATGGGCATACATCAACCAAAAGGTAATATGGAAGGTAAGGAAGAGCGCTTTGGTCCGGCTGCAACCACACTTTGGGCGATGAGTACTACCACGACATCCAATGGCTCGGTTAACGGGATGCACGATAGCCTGATGCCACTGACCGGAGCTATGGCGCTTCTCAATATGTTCATG
>DATFMK010000172.1:0-4399 GCA_035267005.1 Balneolales bacterium | reverse complement strand
AATCGATAGCCACCCCTGAAATCCGTGTTCAGGCTGAGAATCTTGCGGAAAAAATAGTTTCTGAACAGTAATTGAATAACGATGTTATATTTTCCATGAGAGGTAACGATTAACCACCGTGAGCCCAAAGCAGGCACTGGAAATACGAAGTTAAATTATAAGTGCTAAATGTAAAGTATTAACCCGGATTATTCACATCCATACCCAAAAATGGTATCCATCCTATTGTTATTAAATAATATATGAGATATAATGCAATCCTCAATTTTGAGCTATAAGATCAGTGGGGAAGTGCTTGGAAAAGCGGGATATAAAAAAAGCATAATTGGTGTATATTTAAAAGGTGTCCAAACAAAAACAAATAACCAATTATGCCTGTAAATAAGAAACAAGATACCGCCTTTTATGTAGGGAAAAAAGCCCTCACCTATGAATGTACCGCCGACGGGGTCAGTAGTGATGGCGGGATGATTCTGTTGAAGAAACTCGAACAAAAGCACCATCTGATTCGGGATTTTCGTCTCCCGGGTTCTATGAGTTGGCGGCCCGGTATGAGGTGGAATATGGTCTGGGTCTGACGGCCAATTCCGTGCTCAAGGACTGGACCGCGCCAGGAGGAAGCCCGGGTGCGCTGTACCTATCTGGAAGCGGGGGAAAAACATCAGCGGATTCTGGGACCGTTCTCCTATCAGGCCAAGAGTTGGTCGGCTCCTCAACCGGTCTACGCCCAGGTCGAGTCGACCGGGATGGTGATGAATGTGCGCTACTTTGTCTCGAACCGGGGAGACCTGTCGGCCCGCTCGTTGTATTATGATTTTTATGTGCGTCGAGGCGAGCATTGTGAGAATCGGATCAAAGAACTAAAAAATAGGTGTTACTCGAGTCGGCTGAATTGTCACTGGTTTTTGGGCCAATGCTTTCCGATTGTTGCTCTCAGGATTAGTCTATGAGTTTCTTCGCCGCATCCAAACCTTGGTCAAAGCCACTGGAGCAGAGCAAGCCGCCCGCTGGAACATGGATTCGATTCGTCTGCACCTGCTTAAAATCGGAACGATCGTAACGGTGCGGGTACGGCAGATTCGCCTTGCCTTTCCCCGGGCCTTTGCCTGGCCGGAGTTGGTAAAGAAGATCATCCAATTATGTTGATCCCCCAATCCCGATAGCTCCCTCATCTGCGTTGTGTTTTATGACGGGTTTTTTCCGATGGGAGACGTAAGCCTCCAAGTAGGAAAAATGACAAAAATATCCTGAAAATTCCTCCTTTGGGTGGCTCGATAAGGGTCTCCGTGGCTTCTCATGGGTAAAAAGGTATTCTAATCGGGTAAATATATTCGTATCGGCGACATCTTCTCCTTTTTTTCGCGTTTGTACCAAACACATGAATAATCCGGGTTAAATAGTTTTATAATTGCTGCAATTGCAGGCTTCGTTTTTATCCTACTGTTTAGTTTTGTGGAAATTTATGCAAAGTCTATAGGGACGGCCGGACAGGCTGCGGTCGAAGTTTCCAAAACATTTGGAACGGCTGGAATGATTGTGATGAATTTTATTATGGTAACATCAGCATCGTCTATTGTTGATTCAACATTTGCCTCGGTTTCGAAATTGATTGTGGTTGATTTAGGCAAGCGGGAATTTACAACGGTATCCAAAGGCAGATGGGTAATGATAATTGTAGCCGTAACAGGAACCATTCCGTTTCTGTTTTCACCTACGATTCTTTCGGCAACCACAATCAGCGGAACTATGGTGCTTGGACTGGCGCCCGTATTTATTTTCTGGAAGCTGCCGGCTCCTAAGATATCATTTCATCTCGCCATGTGGACAGGTGTTGTAGCGGGATTTGTGCTTGTCTTTCATCTTTTGCCTGAGTCTCTGTATCTTTCCCACGGTCCCTTTGCCGAACTGCTTGCGATAAATCTATACGCCACAATAATCGCTTTTATACTATACCTCATGCCCCTCTTCTTTAACAGGAAAGGGCGTAAAAAATCAATGGAAGAAGGCTTTGCAAAACCAGGGATTTTGTTCAAGATCAAAGCTTGAACGACTTCGAAACCGAAGCAAATTAACCATATTCGAGGATTTCGAAGTCGTGAAAATGCAGATATTGGGCAAAAGAACGGTTTTGCATAGCCTTCTAGGAACAAATAAAAGGACAGGAGTTTTAAATGAAGTCAAATTATCCTGAAATATATCTTGATGCATTGGACAATCTCTGGTTTCAGGTAGCCGGAACGATTTGCAATCTTTCATGTAAACACTGCTTTAATAATTCGGGTCCGTTAAATCATGCTTTCGAATTTATGAGTCTGCAGCAGTGCAAGCCCTATATTGATGAAGCTGTTGAAATGGGAGTAAAAGAATTTTACTTCACCGGAGGAGAACCGTTTGCCAATAAGGAACTGCTTCAAATTCTGGAATATACATTGCAATTCGGCCCGGCAACAGTATTAACCAACGGAATGCTGATCAATGAAAAGACAGCACAAACCCTTAATAAACTATCTTCAAATTCAATTTATACCCTGGAGCTGCGAATAAGCATGGACGGATATACGGAAGAAATGAATGATAATATCAGGGGAAAAGGCGTTTTTAAAAAAACGATGAATGGGCTGAAGCTTTTATATGAAAACGGGTTTCTGCCGATTGTTACGATTACGAAAACCTGGAAAGGATTTGAAGATGATAAAATTCTGAACGAATTTATCGATACGTTAAAAGAAAATGGGTATAAAAGACCGAGACTAAAAATATTACCTCCATTGAAAATAGGACGGGAAGTTTTACGCAATAAAGGGTATGAAAACTATGAGTATGTTAATGAAGAAATGCTTCAGGATTTTGATGTTAGCCAATTGATCTGCTCGAACAGCAGGCTTGTAACGGACAAAGGCGTTTATGTTTGTCCGATCCTTTTAAACTCAAAAGATGCCAATCTTGGAAACACGCTGAAGGAAGCCTCAAAAGGTTACGAGCTTAAGCATCAGGCCTGTTATACCTGTTATTTATATGGAGCTATTTGTTCAAACTTTTCATCCGGAGGTGGAGATGCATAGAAAGCTTGCACTATTCGGTGGTGTTTACAGCAACTACCTTGCGTTAAAAGAAGTAATTAAGGATGCCCAGAGACGCAAAGTTGATGAAATTTACTGTCTTGGGGATTTAGGCGCCTTCGGACCTAATCCCAATAAGATATTTCCATTATTAGTAAAAAATAATATAAAAGTTGTTCAAGGGAACTACGATAACTCAATAGGAAATGATTTGGAAGATTGTCAGTGCGGGTATACGGATCCACGCGATAATTATTTTGCAAAGTTAAGCTACGATTATACCTATAATAACACGAGTGAAGAATTTAAGGCATGGATGAACGAATTGCCTCCTGAATGGAGGCTTGATCTTGGGGATTATAGCGTATTGCTTTGCCATGGTTCGCCGAGAAAGATAAATGAATTTCTCTGGGAAACAACCACTCCGACCCATTTTCTGGAAAAACTCTGCCGTGATTATGACGCTGATATCATTTGTGCAACTCATACAGGCATACATTGGAGCAGAAAATTAACGAAGAACAAATATTTCATAAATGTCGGTGTCATCGGCAGACCCGAAAACGACGGTAATACATTTGTCGGTTATACTTTACTTGAAATGGACAACGACCAAATAAATATTCAGTATATCCCGGTTGAATATAACTATAAACAATTGGCTGAAGAGATGCGGAAGGAAAAATTACCTGAAGAATTTATTGAAACCATTCTTACCGGCTGGTGGACCACATGCCTGGAAGTTCTTCCCGGAAAGGAAAGAATAAAAGGGAAATATTAATTATAATAATCGGAAAAGGAATAAACGAACAAGTGTTTTTCATCATTTTATATTATTGCAGAGATATAACCCGAATTATTCACCAAGAAATTTTTTCGTGATCAAGGCGAAGGTAAAAATACGCATAAAACGTATCTAAATACGTTAAATAAGTATTTTTAATTTCAACGCAGAGCACGGTGAAATTTCGCAGTTGCTTTTAATGTCCTCAAAATTGAATAATAACTGTATTTATATAACTTGTTTATTAACAATAATATAGGAGGTATTTTATAGTTATTGTTAATAATTCAGGATAACTATCAGCCACCGTAAGATTTAACTTCCTCACCGGGTCTAACTACCCGGACATTACAATAAAAAAATTAATACTATGGCACTATCTGAAAAACAAGAAGAACTTTGCAGCCAAAACAAATGGGATTTTTCCGGTCTGAAAGCAGTTTTTCTGAACTGCACACTCAAGCCCAATCCGCAATTATCACATACGGAAACGCTGCTTAATGTATCCAAATCGATACTTGAGAAAAATAATGTCGTTACCGAATTACTTCGCCCG
>DATFMK010000171.1:0-2318 GCA_035267005.1 Balneolales bacterium | reverse complement strand
CGGAATGGTTCCTGTTACGGCTACAATTATCATTACCCATCTGCCTTTGGATACCGTTGTAAATTCCCGCTTGCCTAAATCAACCACAATCAATTTCGAAACCGATGCAAATGTTGAATCAACAGTAGACGATGCTGATGTTACCATAATAAAATTCATCACAATCATTCCGGCTGTTCCAAATGTTTTGGATACTTCGACCGCAGCCTGTCCGGCCATCCCTATAGATTTTGCATATATTCCCACAAAACTAAACAGTAAGATAAAAATGAAACCAGCAATTGAAGCAATTATAAAACTCTTTAACGTTGTTTTTTCATCTGCTATAAATCCGCGGTCTGTTAATACGGGGTCATGAAACGGATAGCTGAATATCTGTATCAACGCCACTAAAACCAGATCAAAGCCACCGCTCATACTCCAGTTTCCGGTTTTTAAGAATGGTGTAAGCGATCCTTCTTTCGGCAGGATCATTCCCAGGACGATAAATAATAACACGGCAAACAAAGCCATCTGCAGGAGATCGGTTATCAATGAGCTTCTTAAACCGCCCTTTAAGGCATATATCAAAGTCAGTGCCGTAAAAACAATAATTGAAACGATGTATTCCGGTGATCCCGTCTTTCCAAAATAAGTTCCGATAACTTCTGTATTCGACCAAACTTCATTCAACAGTCGTAACGCAACAATTATGGTAAAAAATCGAAGTGCGCCGGTCCCGAATTTTGTTTCAAGAAAATGATGAAGGCTTTTAACTTTCAATTTTGTTCTCAACTTATAAATCACAATTCCAGCGACAAGAAAGGAAAAATAATACGTTGCATAGGCGAATCCTCCCACTATTCCGTAACTCAAGCCGAGGTTTGACGCATTTGTTACCGATTTGGCAAATATCCAGGAAATGACCAGGCTGAACGTAAGCATCACAACTCCTGGTTTTTCCGATTTTTTTGATGTTCCTCTATAAAACCCTTCGTTGTTTTTAACGAACGGTGTCATCAGAATCAACAGGAGTGAAAATGATATTAATATGATCCACTGCCACGATAAAACTGAATTCATTTATGGCCCCGTTAAAATCTTAGTTGAAAAGTTGATAGCAGCAGGACTTCGTTTTTTTCCCCTGTGAGCCTGGCGGACGGTAAAACAGAACGGTGATTGGCTTTTTCATAAATCAAATTAACCTGATTGGAAAACATGTTATCTTTCAGCCAGTTTGTTCCGAAGATATAACTGTTCAGCACTGTTGGCCCGGAAAAGCCCGCAACAGTTTTGCCATACCGTGCAGTTTCAAACCTTCCGATTAGTTGAACTCCGTTCAGGGCATTTCCGGATATAAAATAACCTGCTTCCAAGTAGGCTCCCATAAAACTTCGTAACTGATTTTGAATGGACAGGGCATTTTCGAAATGGTACCGGAAAGCTTCGCCCCGAAATAATATGGGAGTTTTGTTGTATTCAAAATCAGCCAGATAACCTATTCTTCCGCCCTGTATATTTGCATTGTTGAATCTCTCAAATGTGTGGTCAAGCAAGCTTAAAACTTGTGGCTGTTCTCTTGCATAACTTACACTCCCGCCGGCTTTAAGAACATCGTTTAACTTATAATTCAGCCTGGCTGTAACATTCTTACTGTCATTATTTTCAGGTATATTCTGTTCGGCTTCTCCATTGCCGTTTGTAATACTGAGATAGTATTCCAGATTATTTTTGGGATTTTTCCCCCAGAACATCAGGCCATATTGCGCATCAAGACCAGGAAGAATAAAAATGGAATTGAGTCCTGAATATCTTTCTATTGTCGTGAGCCTGCTGGTAGAACGATTATTCTCTGCAGAGAAAGGATCAATAAACTTTCCCGCCAGTAGGTAATTATTTTTAAATAATTTTGCCTGTACTTGTGCCAAAACCATTGCTGTACGGTGGCCGGCGGCATCAAACTCAAAAAACGTATGGTATTTTCCGGCATAATTAAATCCCAAATCGATTCTTGCCCTATGCACATTGAACGAATTATCAACAGAACCGTTTTGATTAATATTATGATAAGCAAAAATTGTATTTATATAACCGGAAAACAGAAAATCCAAGCCTTTATTTGTTGATGATATGTGAAGTCCATTTCCAGGATCGTATTTAATGATTTGACCATAGCTCATTTTTGTAAATGCGAAAAATATCAGGATAAAATAAGTACCCGCAAATTTTAAACTCATTTATATTCTTTCAATCAGTTTTCGTATAGTGCCGTCGGATTTCGTTTTATTTACATGTATCACTTCAAGGCTTTAGACACGATTAACTGAGAATATCTTACG
>DATFMK010000170.1:0-3055 GCA_035267005.1 Balneolales bacterium | reverse complement strand
ACTGTCATCTGCATATTGAAGAGCTTTGGCCATCTGTTCCATTACGGCTGTGCAGATATAAAAGGCACTTTTGAAATTTTGATTCTCAATCTGTTTTTGGGCCGATTCTAAAAGGTTGTCAACCGCATCACTTACAAGCCTTGAAGCTGACCAGTCTATAAAACCATGCTTGTCGGAAGCCGATTTAAGGATTGATTTTACCTGCTTTGCATAAAGCTCCTTTGATTCGTCGGAATTATGCTGTGCAAACGAGGATAAAAACAAATTCCTGAACGGGATATTTTGTGCCGCATTTTTCTTTATAAATTGTTTGAGTTCTTCGTGGGAGGCTTTTTCGAGCAATTCGTCAACCTGTTGGGCAATGGTTTTTCGTTTTGCAGCTTTAGGTGTTCGACCTGTCTTTGTTTTTTTAGTCTTCTTATTCAGTTCCAGTTCATCCTGTTGCAGGTGAAAAAACACGGCAGTCACATGTTTGCACACCGGGCCAAAATCGTAGGGACAATCGCAAATATATTCGGTTATTACCCCATTTTTAAGGGTAAGTTGCACCGTATAATTTTCAGAGCCCTCAACAATAGCTTCATAGTTGCCCAGGCTTATTTCAATGGGTTCATGCACATGCCCGTTTTTAAAATATTGCAGGCCGCGTTTCAGGATAGTTTCGTCAATATATAGCTCAAACTGGTTTAGTGGAATTTGCATTTAGTTAAACTATTATTAAATCACAAATGTATCAAATTTCGGTTTTGTGTTTGGGCAGGTTTCGGTACACAAAGTTCAATTTATTACTACTAGAAGGCTTTGCAAAACCAGGGATTTTGTTCAATATCAAAGCCTGAGCGACTTCGGAACCGCAGCATATTTACTATATTCGAGGATTTCGAAGTCGCGAAAATGCAGATATTGGGCAAAAGAACGGTTTTGCATAGTCTTCTACTATTGTTCAATAAAAAAAATACTGTTGAATTTTACACTTCAGTTCGCCTGATACAAGATTCGCGTTAGCAACTGACTTAATAAGTCTGAATTTTCTTGTTGAAGTGCCGGGTTCAAAATTCATAATGTCTTTGTTCTTTAGGCGATTTCCGTACTTGCTCAATGTTTTCGATTATACGGTCAAGGGTCAAATTTAAAGATTTGTTGTCCGGAAGGTTGCCGAAGAACACGTCAATTAATTCTTCTTCATTCAATGACCTGAGTTCAGATATCAAGTCTGAGGCTTTGTCCAGATAATCTTCTTCGTTCTTACAGTCTGATGCTAAAAATCCGAATTGAAGAGTCAGGTCATGATTGAATCTTTCCGCTTCAATAATTATACCTTGATAAGCCTCGGTCGATAACTCGTCCGTATCCATAGTTGTCATTTTTGCCTTGCTGCCAATTTATTTATGGTATGGTGTCGTGCGTGATTATGAGTCGATTTTCTATCAGGATACACTAATTCTTTTACGACCCACAAATCTCGAAAATCGTTAAAACTCGCATTGCACTATACCATGTGTTATGCTTTCGCCATTTTTTTAATCAATTATTATCATTCAGGATGTCTTCTATCATTTCCAAACATTCATTCAAAGTTAAAGCATGTGCAATTAAAAACATTTTTCCGTATGACGTATATAGGAGATTATAAAACTATATGGTTTTATAATGTTTAATCTTACAAAGTTATCTTCAAATTCATCTAGTAGTATGTCAGGATTTTCTGACTTATATTTTTCACATAAGTATAAATAATTATGATGTCATTTAATACAGATGTCGATCAGATAGTTAATTTTTATCATGATTTTATTTCTTTATCAAAGACTGAAATTGATTTTCAATTCTATTTTTTCATGACACGTAAGATTCATAATGATCCTATTATTTCTTATGATTTTTAAAATACCAATCCTTATAATGATTAATTATGTCTTTATACTTATTAGTTTCATCCATTTCAATCAAATGGAGAGGAATTTTACGAATTGCATTACCCGAAACTTTACAAGAACATTTTACTCCTTGTTTTGATTTATTTTCTATTATTTTCTCTATTTCTATTTGAACCTTTTCTATACCAAACATCCCATTATCAATAGTGTAATATGCTGTTAATGGAAATTGCAATTCCTCATTTAGATATTTAGCATACTTCTCAATATTCTCAACACTATATTTTAACTCTAAAGATTCCAGTTCTGATAAAAATTTCTTCCTGTTTTCTTCCTTTAAAAGTTTAGAGAAATCTTCATCAACAAATTCAATAATTATTTCCTTATACTTTTTCATCATTTGTTCGCTCTCTTAGGGTGACGCAATATGAACTGCTGTTAGTTGCATGCTGTTTGATTTTTTTTCTTTTCGTAATTCGTTTTGAATATCACGAAACCTTTCAAGTTGTCTTTGGATTTCATTGTCTGATTCTATCTCTCATGTAGGACGATTAACAAATATTGCATAAAGATACCTTTCCATATTTTGTCTTTTGAGTTTAAGGTCATTGCTTAGATATTGATCAATACTGAGTCTATAATATATCACTTTCCATTATTTCTGACCAAAATAAGTCTGTATGTATATTTTGAGCTTTTCTTTGCTCCCAGTTATGAAAACGACTATAACAAATATTGAGTTTTTTTAATAATAAGTCGAAGTCACTGTCAGAAAGAGAATTTTCCATATTAATTATGTTTTAGTCAAGGAAGCAGTGTCGTAGATTTTTTGTTAAGGTTCTTTTATTTCGTTTGTCTGATTTTGCCTACTATAATTTAATCTTTAATAAAAATGTGTTATGCATTAGTAGTACACAATTGCGTATAACGCCCCCGCGTTTAAGCGGCTGCTGTTATTCGTAATATAATCAATACCGAAGCGCTTCACCAGTTCGCTTGAAATGCTTGGTTAGGGCAAAACGCTCGGATGATGCATTATTTCTATTAAAATCCCCTTCTCTTATCTGTCCGGATAGCGATGTTCGAACGGCAGGCGCACTGGAAAGATCCCGCTAAGGTTTCCCGCAAAAGCAATGGTGCCAGGAGAACAACCCGAACCAGCCACACTGGCCCGACGA
>DATFMK010000169.1:0-2305 GCA_035267005.1 Balneolales bacterium | reverse complement strand
TATGCTATCAGTGCCATGCCATCCGGTACTTAATCAGATGTATAAAAAGAAAAAAATTGATCGGTATCACACGCCAAAAGGCTTTGTTTATCTATCAGTCAGTGAAAGCAAAAAACGGCTGCAATTAAAACGTTTGCAAGTTTTAACACCGGCCCAAAAAATTCAACGCTTAAATCCTCAAACCGCTGTTTACGTTTTGGTTGAACTCATTAAAAATCCAAAGGCATCTTTCTTTGAGCTTTCTGTAGCGGTAAAGAAAAAGGGCGTAACGGCTTCACAGCAAGCAATTGCTCAATTATTCAAAGATTATGATTTAAAAAAAACTCCACCGTAATTGAACTTATTCATTTTTTTCGCAATCAAGCTTTTATCCATAACTTACCAAACCGACTCTTTGATAAGACGCCCACAATACCCTTCAAACCGGAGCAGACACACTGTCCTATTTGTCAACGCTCGCTTTGCGTTTTCAAAACAAGAAAACAACGTAAAATCAAGGCAATCGGTATTGGAACTTTCATCGCCCATGAAACCGTTAAGTATTGCCCGCAACATCGGCATATCGGGGCATTCAAGTCCAACGAGCTTCCTATGATTGTACCTGCCGACTCTAATTTTGCATTTAATGTTCTGGTTGAAGTCGGCAAGCTGCGTTTTAACGAAACGCGCCAGGTCGCTGAAATTCAATTAATTTTGCTGGAAAAACATGCCATCAAAATATCAACGAGTGAAGTAGAAGTACTTATCAATAATTTCCTTTTTTATCTTACTGCGGTTCATCAACAAAGTAGTGATCTCATTAAGCAATATATCGAAAAACAAGGTGGCTATATTTTACACTTAGATGCCACCTGCGAAGGTGACAGTCCCAAACTGGTTTCAAGTATTGATCCTATCTCCGGCTTTGTTCTGTATTCAGCTAAAATTAAAAGTGAAAATAAAGAGGATCTCATCGGATTCCTTAAAGAAATTAAAAACCGCCTGGGAGTACCCCTTGCTGTTGTTTCTGATATGGCCGAGGCAATTAGATCGGCAGTAAAATCAGTGTTTGGAAATATTGCCCACTACATTTGTCATTTCCATTTTTTACAGGCTATTGGGCTAACGCTTTTTGATAATGAGTGTTCAGCGCTACGCAAGGCATTATCAAAGGCTGCTGTGGCCGGTAACCTTAAAACGATGAGACGCAAAATGAGTAATAAATTTGACGAGCTGCCAATTAGTGAAATCGAAACTTTTTTAGAAAAACCCGAAGAACTCGGTAAAACTCTGATTGCATCGCAACTTTCTGTTTATTATTTAATTTTGTGGATTCTTGATTATGGCTCCAATGCAGACGGTTATGGATTTCCTTTTAATCACCGACACTTAAATTTTTATAATCGTTTAAAAACCGCCTACTCACTTATTAAAGAAGTTATTCCTTTTTATTCGATAAAAAATAAAAACCGTAATATCATTTGGAAACTTTATCATGAAATTAAAGAAATTGTTGAAAACTCTACGCTTGAAAAAAAGATAAAACAATATGAAATAAAACTAACCGTGTTCTCACAACTGCGAGATGCGCTTGGTACGGTTCCTCGCAACGTAAACAATGGGCTTAGTCAAATGAAAGAAACCGGCACTCACAAAGAACTTAAGACAATTAAAAGGGCAGTTGCCAATTTTAAAACCGATTTGAGAGAAAAAATTAAAACCACCGATGACAAATCACTTAGTAAAAGTTTTAAAAAAATATTAGATAAACTTAAAGAAAACGGGAAAAGGCTTTTCTCTGATCCGGTAACGGTCTATGTTAACGGTGAGAAAAGAATTATTTTCATTCTTCGAACAAACAATATTTTGGAACAGCATTTCAGACGATTTAATTACTGGTGTAGAAGAATTCATGGCAATCATTCAGTCAGACGCAATTTAGAAAACATCCCGCAACAGTTTCCGCTGGTAGAAAATTTAAAAAATCCAAATTATGTGCAATTAATTTTTGGAGATGAAAATAAAATAGCTGAAAAATTTGCCAACGTAGATAAAAATATTATAACTGAAATGAGAAATAATCTTAAAACAAAGCAAAAGATTTATTCTTCAAATAAGATAAAAAAAACTATTCGGAATCCAGATTTCAAAAAGCTGTTGGTAGGTTCTTTTGCATCAGCAGCCAGCTAAATTGGCAAAATCCAACCACATTTTGTGGCTAGACATATTGATTTAAAGGTGAAAGGGGGGGGCCTTCGGCCGTTGGAGGTTAGAGGTTAGAGGCAGTGGAATTTGGAATTGGGAATGCGGAGTGCGGAATTCAAAA
>DATFMK010000168.1:0-12786 GCA_035267005.1 Balneolales bacterium | reverse complement strand
GGAATCTTTTTCCAGTTCCAAATAAACGATTGATTGGAAGGAAATTTCTTCTCCTCAATCAGCTTACGCCAGGTTTCTTCATTTAATGAGGGCAGGAATCCCGAATTAACCGAAACCAGTTTTTCCGATGATTTCAAATTTTCCAACACATTAGTCAATTCCGATTCACTGACCTCATCCAGAGCATCCACAATCCATAAAAAATCACCCGAAACAGTAAATAGTGCTTCATTTAAAGAACGCCCTTTGCCAAATTGTTCCGAACGATCAAAAAAATAAGTATCCACGTGCCGGTAATATTCGATTAAGGAATGAATGATATCACCGGTATCATCGGTTGAACCGTCATCGATTAAGATAAGCTCAAAAGACTGGAGCGGCAGTTCATACAAAGCGTCAATTGTAGATTCTACAACATCTCTTTGATTTTGAAAAATAATGATGATCGATAACTTCGGCAGGTCGGGCATACTCATATCGGCTTAATAATTATTTTTATATTACAAGGTAACTGTTTTTACAACACGGATTTTGAAATAATGGCAATCATCGCATTCATTATAACAAATCATTAGTATATTGTTAATCATTCTCTAAGTTTTTACGTTTAGAAGGCTATGCAAAACCGTTCTTTTGCCCAATATCTGCATTTTCGCGACTTCAAAATCCACACATCCCGAAAGCTTTCGGGATGCTGCGGTTCCGAAGTCGCTCAAGCTTTGATCTTGAACAAAAGCCCTGGTTTTGCAAAGCCTTCGTTTATTTCCAATCTGGACATGCTGACAAAATACAAGATCAAATTAAACGTTTATATGTAGTAATATGATGATAATGGCGGAAAAAATCCGTATTATTCATAGCTTTATCGAAAATAAGAAAACCAGTATAATTTTATAGATGTCATCTGATTCACAGAATCCTACGACTGAGGCGGTTTCGCAAACCAGAGAGGAAAGCAGGAAACGAAGAACTTTTGCGATCATTTCTCACCCCGACGCCGGTAAAACCACATTGACCGAAAAGCTATTGCTCTATGGCGGAGCAATTCGTGAGGCGGGGTCCATCAAGCAGCGGAAAGCGAGTCATTACGCGGTATCCGACTGGCTGGCCATTGAACAGGAACGGGGTATTTCGGTGTCCTCATCGGTACTGCGTTTTGAGGATGAAAACATTAAATACAATCTTCTGGATACACCGGGCCACAAAGATTTTTCCGAGGATACCTATCGAACCCTGATTGCGGCTGACTCCGCACTGATGGTGATTGACGTAGCCAAGGGGGTTGAGGAACAGACCGAGAAGCTGTTTGAAGTTTGTAAACTCAGAAGAACACCGGTCATTACATTTGTCAATAAATGTGACCGTCCGGGTATGGAACCTTTGGAGGTGCTTAGCAATATTGAGAATAAGCTGGGAATACAGGCCGTTCCGACAACCTGGCCGTTGGGTTACGGAAGTGAATTTGAAGGTGTGTATGATTTAATCGGAAAGAAACTGCATCTCTATATCAAAACTAAACACGGTTCGCAAAAAGCGGAAACCGAAGCTTTTGATCTGGAAGAAGGCTTAGCCAATACACGACTTTCGGAAGCCTATAAAGATCAGTTTCGAGAAGAAATTATGCTCATTGAAGATGAGTTCGCCAATATGGATCAGGAAAAATTTGATGTGGGTGAGGTCACGCCCGTGTTCTTCGGATCAGCTCTCAATAACTTCGGATTAAATATTTTCCTGAAATATTTTTCTGACCTGGCTCCTGAGCCCCGGCCTTATACAGAGAAAGATGGAAATATCCATGAACTGGATAATGAGTTCTCGGGCTTTATCTTTAAGCTACAAGCCAATATGAATCCGGATCACCGTGATTGTACCGCATTTGTCCGTGTGGCTTCGGGCGTGTTTGAACGCGGGATGCAGGTTGTTCATGAAAAAACGGGCAAAAAGGTGAAAATGGCGAATCCCCATACCTTAATGGGAGATGACCGAAATTTACTTGAAAAAGCCTATCCAGGTGATATCGTTGCACTGTTTAATCCCGGCTTTTTTCAAATCGGAGATACCCTTTTTGATAAAACGGAAGTTGGTTACGACGTTATTCCGTTGTTCACTCCGGAACATTATATGAAGGCTTATTCCAAAGACCCATTCAAGCGCAAACAGTTACGCGAAGGACTTAAACAATTTTCTGAAGAAGGCGTGGTTCATGTATTCGAAGTACCGAATGGTGTTGGCAACGAATTATTGTTGGGAACCGTTGGCGTACTGCAGTTCGATGTAGTGAAACATCGTATGAAAATAGAATATAAAGTTGATATCAATCTGAGTCCGGTACCTTATTACACGGCCCGTTGGCTACCACATGATAATGAAGAAGTGATACAAAAACTGGAAAAAGCTTATTCAACTGATTTAACACGTGATATCGAAGGGAATCCCATCGTACTATTCCAAAGCGCCTATGCCCTGCGTACCGCGATCGATAAAGTGGGAGAAGAAATTCTTTTAAAATTTAAATCTTCGGTTTGATAATATGTAGGGACGTTGCATGCAACGTCCCTACGAATAGGTATCTTAAACATTGCTTCTCATTTCCCACCATTATGTTGCAAATCATTTCTACAATCGGGACCTAATTGCGGAATACCGCTATTCAGAACATTGTTCACGACATCACTGGTATTCACGTTATAGTACATTAAACAGTTTTTATTGGTGCAATGCCCCTTGTGATTTTGGTCCTCGTGCGGAGTCACCATCGGTGTCCCGATATTGACTAAGCCGAGGATGTGTCCAAATTCGTGTCGCATCACGGTTGCTTCCAGCATAGCCGTGGATGGCTGACCAACACCGCCGGATAAACTACGTATGGTCTTTTCAAAAATCACGATTGAGGTGTTGAAGTAGGATAAACCTAAAACTTTGGAGTTTTTTGAATCCTGAGAGGAATTCCCATCCGCAAAAAAGTAATAAACAGCAATGGTGTCACCTTTAGCGAAGATAGTACGATTATGATCTTCAACATTTACAATATCATCATTGGTGTATTGAGATTTTCCGGGAGAAGGAATAGATGAGAGTGAAACATGTATCCCTCCCGGTTTATGAAGCCGTCGCTCTAAAAAAGTTTTGAGACTATCGACCGCCTGCTGCGTGGGTTTGTAACTTCCTGCATACTGCATTTGAATATCCAGCAGAGAAAATTTACTGGATGCCAGCAGATCGTGTGCCGAATATCCCACACTCTGTTTGCTTGGATATGGCTTACTGCTGTTGCCGGATGAATTACTTGAACTGCTTGTTACACTATTTTGACAACTAACAAAAGCGAGAAGTAAGAGAATTGTGCCGAGTAATGATAATTTTGAGATCAATCTTTTGGTCGTGTTCATCATGTTAATCCATTTTTAAAAATACACTATGATAACTGCTATGGCTTGATAATCATTCAAATAAGGCTTTACAGAATAGTCAATTTGTCCGATGATCTGCATTTTGACGGCTTCGAAATCCTTGAATCCCGAAAGTATTCGGGATGCTGCGGTTTCGAAGTCTCTTATGGCTTGATCTTGAACAAAATTGTTGATTTTGCATAGCCTTCTCGCATAGCTTTTCAATGACAGAATAACGTTGTGTTCTAAACCTGGTGTTGATGAGTGGAAAAGGGAAGGGCCGAGTATACCCGGAACTCATTATACGGAATTTTTAACAATTTAAAATGGGGCAATTTTCTCAAAAAGCCAAAGTATTAGTGATTTTTTTGACAAGAGAAGAAGCTTTTTAGGTTTACCGGTTAAAAAAGTGCATTAATATCCTTAAATTGGCGTGAATAAAAAAGTTATTTAAGAGCTTGATACAGAAAGCTGATAAATAGTATTAAATCATAAAAATGGATCAATAAAATGGCGAAAGAATTTGATTTATGTGTTATTGGGACTGGTCCGGGCGGATATGTTGCGGCAATCCGGGCATCTCAATTAGGTTTTAAAACAGCTGTTATTGAAAAGAGAGATCTTGGAGGTGTTTGTTTAAATATCGGATGTATTCCCACTAAAGCTCTCTTAAAAACGGCTGAAGTCATGGAAACCATGAACAACGCCGATGAATATGGATTGAAAGCTTCCAATATATCAGTTGACTTCCCCAAAGTTATTAAACGCAGCCGGAATGTTGCGAACAAGATGAGCAAAGGCGTTCAATTCCTCATGAAAACCAATAAAATTGAGGTTATCAAAGGAAAAGGCGTTTTTGAATCAGCCAAAGAAGTAAAAGTACTTGATGAGAAGGATAAAGAAGTTGAACGCGTAAAAGCTAAATATTTCATCATCGCTACAGGTGCACGCGCTCGTCAGCTTCCGGGACTTGAGATCGATGGCGAGACGATCATCGAATACGAAAAAGCCATGAAACTCGAAAAACAACCGAAAAAAATGGTGATTATCGGTGCCGGAGCCATAGGCGTTGAGTTCGCTTACTTCTACAATTCCATTGGTACAGAAGTAACCATCGTTGAGATTCAGAAAACACTCGTTCCGATTGAAGATGAAGAAATCGGTAAAGAGCTGGGTAAGAATTTCAAGAAAAAAGGTATTAACGTACTTACCGAAAGTTCGGTTGAGAAAGTTGAAAAGAAAAAAGGTAAAGTTGTTGCCACCGTAAAAACGAAGAACGGTAAAGAACAAATTGAAGCCGATGTGGTTCTTTCAGCTGTTGGAGTAACCGGAAATGTTGAAGGACTCGGTCTTGAAAAGATTGGTGTCAAAACTGAAAAAGGTGCCATCAAAGTGGACAAGAGCACGTATAAAACGGATGTCGACGGTATTTATGCTATTGGCGATATTATCGGTGCTCCGTGGCTGGCACACAAAGCTTCCCACGAAGGGATTAATTGTGTTGAGATGTTAGCCGGCGAGAAACCTATTTCGATCAACTACAATAATATTCCAGGTTGTACTTATTGTATCCCTCAGGTTGCTTCTGTCGGTTATACCGAAAAAGCGGCTAAAGAGGCCGGATATGATATCATGGTTGGTAAGTTCCCATTCTCAGCCAGTGGAAAAGCTTCGGCGCTCGGACATAACGAAGGTTTTGTAAAAGTGATCTTCGATAAGAAATATGGCGAATGGTTAGGCTGCCATATGATTGGTCCCGAAGTGACGGAATTAATTGCGGAAGTGGTTGCTGCCCGTGATCTGGAAACTACCGGACATGAGATCATCAGCGCTGTTCATCCGCACCCGACACTTTCCGAATCGGTTATGGAAGCTGTAGCGGAAGCTTATAATGTTGGTGTACATCTTGGTACTCCTCCTAAAAAGAAATAAGTTTGTAATGAATACGTTATACAACTCCCGGGGATTAAAGGCCGGGAGTTTGTTTTTTATCCCATGAGAGAGATTGATGAAGCAAGTAGATTTTGTTGATTTAGGAAAATCGCCGTACCAGGAAACATGGGACCTACAGGCTGCCATCCAACAACGATTGATCGATGAAAAATTGGCAGTTAGAAAAGGAGCATCATTTGAGAAAAGAAGTCACGATGTCCTTTTATTCGTCGAGCACCCTCATGTTTATACTCTTGGGAAAAATGGCGATCTTTCTCATTTATTAAAAAGTGAAGACGAATTAACGGGAATCAATGCCGAATTCGTTAAAACGAACCGTGGTGGTGACATCACCTATCACGGTCCGGGTCAGATTGTAGGATATCCGATTATGGATCTGGATCGATATTTTACGGATATTCACAAATATATGAGATCTCTTGAAGAGATCATGATCCGTGTCTGTGCCGATTACGGAATTGAGGCCGGACGCATTAAAGGGTTAACCGGAACCTGGGTAGGTAATTCCAAAATTTGTGCTATGGGTGTTAAATGCTCCCGATGGGTTACTATGCACGGTTTCGCACTTAATGTGAAAACTTCATTAAATTACTTCAATAATATTGTTCCCTGCGGTATCGCCGATAAAGGAGTTACTAGTCTGGAGCAATTACTTGGAAGGGAAATTCCTGTGAGTGAAGTTAAAGAGAAATTAATCAAACATTTTGAAGAAGTCTTCGATGTGGAAGTAAAACCGGCTAAAACCCTTCCTGAGTTTGAACAAGATTTTGCATATTTTAAAGATAGGGTAATCTGATTATCTTATGACAACGGGAGAAAGAATTTTTAAAGAGATTATTTATACGAAGTATTGACGTTACCTGTTCGTAGAAAAATTTATTAGAAAGAGATTGCAAACCATGAGTAATAATGCAGATGTTTTAGATAAGCCGACAAAAGATCGCAATAACAAACGTCCCGACTGGCTTCGGGTAAAATTACCGTCCGGTGAAAAATTTCGCGATATCGCGGATATTATCCGTGAAAAATCGCTGAATACCGTTTGTTCTGAGGCTCGCTGCCCGAATATGGGAGAATGCTGGGGAGCCGGTACAGCAACCTTTATGATCTTAGGTGATGTTTGTACCCGGTCTTGCGGATTTTGTGCTATCAAAACAGGTCGCCCAATTAAAGGACTCGACTGGGATGAGCCACGTCGTGTAACGCAGGCCGCAAGTCAGATGGGCTTAAAACACGTTGTCCTGACCTCTGTTAATCGTGATGAACGAAAAGATGGTGGGGCTCCGATTTTTGCAGAAACCATACGGAGATTACGGGAAGAAATTCCCGGTGTTACCATCGAGGTTTTGATACCTGATTTCAGAGGAATCTGGGATGCGTTGCAAATAGTCATCGATGAACGTCCCGATGTACTGAACCACAATCTGGAAACAGTACCACGGTTGTATCGTCAGGTTCGGCCTCAAGCGAAATATAAGAGATCCCTCGAGTTGCTGCAACGCTGTAAAGAACAGGGATTGCGGACTAAAACCGGGATTATGGTTGGTCTTGGTGAAACCCTGGAAGAGGTCTATCAAGTAATGGACGATGTAGTAGATATCGACCTGAATGTATTAACCATCGGACAATATATGCAGCCGACGAAAATGCATTTGGATGTTAAAGAATGGGTACATCCGGATATTTTTGCCAAATATAAAGAAGTAGGTGAAGCCAAAGGGATTGAACATGTTGAAAGCGGACCACTGGTCCGGTCGTCATATCATGCCGAACGACATGTTTGATAAAACGTAATAGCTGAAGATATACTAAATTTTACATTTGAACCAAAAGGTCACTTGTGGCAAATTTTTTATTGCTTTCTATATTAATGCTGAGCAATCTAACAGTCACATATTTAATATTATAGAGCGGTGTTATCATTTATAGTCATAATTATTTTAAGTTATCTTTTGGGATCCATACCATCTTCCGTATGGGTGGGTAAACTCTACAAAGGAATCGATATTCGGGAACACGGCAGCGGAAATGCCGGGGCTACCAATACATTCCGGATGCTCGGCTGGAAAGCCGGTGTCATTGTAGCTATAATCGATCTTACTAAAGGATTTGTAGCCGCTTATTATATTAGCCAGCTTGGCTATCATTTTGGTGACCTGCCGGCTCAAATCGGAGTTTGGCATACCGATATTTTCATGCGCATCGTTGCCGGCTTATTTGCTGTGGTCGGTCATATGTTCCCCTTATATGCCAATTTTAAAGGCGGGAAAGGGGTTATCACAGCGGCCGGTATGTTATACGGTATAGAACCGCTTTCGATCAGTATCGTACTGGTCATTTTCATTATCGTTTTAATTTCAAGCCGGTATGTTTCACTGGCTTCTATTGTGGCTTCTTTTTGTTATCCGATTGTCGTTCTGTTGATGAAATATCAATTTGGGTACCACATTGATGGGAGTCATATCATTTTTGCGTCTGCGGTGGCGCTGGGTATTATTATAAAACATTTGCCGAACATACGGCGACTCCTTCATGGTAACGAAAATCGGATACGTTCATTTAAACCAGCCAAAGGTCGATTAAATAAGGAACAGACAACGTGAATGTTACGGTAATAGGTGCGGGAAGCTGGGGCACAGCTTTATCAATGGTTCTGGCTCGTGCGGGTCACGATGTCAAGATATGGGCTCGTGAACCGGAGATTGCTTATCGTATCAACAACTTTCATGAAAATGGAACTTACCTTGAAGGCATAACTTTATCGGATGCCATAAGGAGTTATACCGATCTCGAAGATTGTTTGCATGATCGTGATATTGTCGTTTTTGCCACCCCTTCTCATACGGTTAGGGAAGTAGCAAAACGTGCGTTACCGTATTTGAGTGGCAAAGAAATCGTGGTCAGCGTTACCAAAGGGATAGAAAACGAAACCTTCCTGACGATGTCTCAGGTTCTTGATGAAGTACTCAGTGAAAAAATCATCGAAGACCATATAGGGGTTTTATACGGACCCAGTCATGCTGAAGAAGTCAGCCGTTTTAAACCGACGCTTATTGTTTCCACAGCTTATTCACGCAGAACGGCTCAATTAATTCAACGCACTTTTATGACCCCGATGTTTAGGGTCTATGTGAACTACGATATTTTAGGTGTGGAAATAGCCGGATCTGTCAAAAACGTGATCGCTATTGCGGCAGGTATCGTTGATGGTGCTGAACTGGGAGATAATGCTAAAGCCGCTTTATTAACCCGCGGAATGGCCGAAATTAGACGATTGGGTACGCGTTTAGGCGCATCTCAGGAAACATTTTCCGGATTAGCCGGTATTGGTGATCTTATTGTGACATGTACAAGTGAACACAGCCGAAATCGATTTGTCGGATACCATATCGGGAAGGGAGAACGTTTAGATGATATCATATCGCACATGAATATGATTGCAGAAGGTGTCAAAACCACGCGATCTGTTTATTACTGGGGTAAAAGCCTCAATGTTGATATGCCCATAACACATGCCGTTTACCGGATACTTTTTGAGGATATCGATCCTAAAGATGCTGTTTATGATTTGATGACGCGTAATCCTAAAGAAGAAATTCTTTCTTAACGTTATTTTCATAAATTAAAGCATATCTGGATACGGATACGTGTGAGCCGGGTCGTTTTAAAATCGCAGTTTCAAATGTTAGAGGATCATGAATTTCATAGCCCCCCGACATTCTAAAATGAGCATCCGGGACCTGAAAAATCTTGTAAAGACAGGCGAAGGGACCTATCTGGAATTCAAACGTACGATTCCTTCACCAGCTAAAATTGCACGGGAGATAACCGCCCTCGCTAATACCCATGGCGGTACTCTTTTAGTTGGCGTGGATGATGACAAATCACTGGTCGGGGTCTCCAGTTATCACGAACAATTATTTCTATTTAATCAGGCAGCCTATGAATTATGTACACCGGCTGTTGAATTTGATCTGGAAATCCTGCCTTATAATTATCGGGATATCCTGATCATCCGGATTTTTGAGGCTAAAAAGAAACCAATAGTTGTACAATGGGGCAAAAAAGAAGTGGTTTTCGTTCGTATCAAGGACAAAAGTGTCAGAGCGAGTATTGAGCAAGTATCCATCATGCGTCATCAATCTACCGGCGAGGGAGCGAGCTTTGTTTATGGTCCCAATGAACAAAAGCTGTTTCGTTACTTAACGCAGTATGAACGGATTACTGTAAAAGAGTTTTCCAATCTTATTAACGTTAATCGTAAAAAAGCTTCGAATATTCTGGTAAATCTGGTAAATGCCGGCATACTGGAACTGTTTAATACCGGAAAAATAGATTATTTTATAATGGCTCACAACATGTCAAGTTGAGCAATACAGTCTGCAAAAAGTCGTTAAAAGTATTACATTACATTAAAGAAAGGGAAAATCCAATAGAAACGGCATTTATGGAAGAAGATAAACTTACAGATATTTTCTTTGGAAGTGATAATAAGAATCCGCTGAACATCACGGATAACGCCTCCATACAATTCCATAAGATTATGGAAGAGGAGAAGATACCGGAAAACCATTTTATCCGTATAGGTGTTAAAGGAGGCGGCTGCTCCGGACTAAGTTATGTTCTCGATATTGATGAAAAAACGGAATATGATGAGATCTTTGAATATAACGGAGTTTCTTTTATCCTCGATAAACGTCATAAACTTTATATCGAAGGTACAACGATTGATTTTAGTGAGGGACTAGACAACCGCGGTTTTACTTTTGAGAATCCAAATGCGGCTTCTACCTGTGGATGTGGAAGCTCATTTAGTACCTGATTTTATTCTATAAATCATTATGAAGCATCATGCGTGAAATGGTCATTCATGATGCTTTTTGTGTATATTAGATTGTTGGTTTTCCACATGAAAGGTTGTATCTATTCCGACAATTCATTTTATTCATAAAAATTCCGTTTTGCCGGTTTTAAAGAAAGTACTTCGAAAACCATAATTTTGGTCAAATTCATGAAAATACAGAAATTGGTCGAGATACCGGTTTCGTAAAGTTTCTACAAAAAGTGATTGCAAAGTTATAACATTATTATAAATCCTCCATCTGAATGAAAGTTTTAAAATTTGGTGGTACATCCATGGCCGATGAGTCTACATGGATGGCCGTATTAAATATCATAAAAGACAGCGACACACCGTTCGTTGTGGTCTCAGCAACCTCTGGTACAACAAACAGTTTATTAGAAGCCGCAGAATTGGCTCGTCTGGATAAAGTGGACGAAGCTTATGCGCTCAGTGAAATAATTAAACAGAAACATTATGATGTCGTTCGTAATTTCCTCGAGCAGAATAATGACTCCAGCGAAGATATCCTCTTTGACGATTGCTGCGACTGGATCGACAAGCATATTGCGATCCTGAATAATTTCCTCCTCGGAATCAGTACCTTAGGAGAGCTTACACCTCGTTCCATCGATACAATTTCCAGTATTGGGGAGAGAATTTCCTCTTATCTCTTAGCTAAATGTGGTACGGTTGTCGGACTCAATACCGTTTATGTGGACGCTCGGGATATCCTGAAAACGGATTCCAATTTTGGTCAGGCTAAACCCAATCTCAAAGCTTTGGGAGATAATGTCCGATTATTACTTAAACATCATGAAAAGGGAAACATTCCGATTATCGGGGGTTTTTATGGAAGTGATTATAAAGGCAACGTAACAACACTTGGTCGTGGGGGTTCTGATTATACGGCCAGCCTGATCGGAATGGCGGCAAAAGCCGATATGATTGAAATATGGACGGATGTGAGCGGTATGTACACCAGCGATCCCCGTTATATTGAACACACGCAGTTTATTGAAGAAATCGGATTTAATCAGGCTGCCGAGCTGGCTTATTTTGGTGCCAAAGTGTTACATCCGGCAACCATTCAACCTGCTATTGATCAAAATATACCGGTTTTTGTAAAAAACACATTTGAACCCGATCACCGCGGCACCAAGATCAGCTCGGATGCCAAAATGGATGACATTGTCCGGGCAATCGCGTTCAAAAAAGATATTACCATTATCACGATTTCCTCTTCCCGGATGTTGATGGCTTATGGTTTTCTTGCCCGGGTATTCGATATTTTTGAAGAACATCGAGTCCCTGTCGACTTGGTTAGCACTTCAGAGGTTTCCATTTCGATGTCGATCGATGATGCTTCGAACCTGGATGAATTGATCAAGGCCTTAGAAGAAATCGGCGATGTGAAAACACGGGAAGAACAAGCACTCATTAGTGTTATCGGTGTGGAATTTCTTGATACGTCCGGATTGGCAAGCCGTGCTTTCGGAGTGCTCAACGATATCCCCATTCACCTGATTTCGCAGGGAAGCTCCGATATAAACCTGTCGCTGGTTGTGGATAATGATAAGGCGATCGAGGCGGTTCAGTTACTCCATAACGAGTTCTTCCAACCCGCCGAGAAAATGGCGAAATAAGGCGCTTTGGCATATTCCAACCAAATTAAAATTTTGCATTAATAGTTATTTCATTAATTATGAATATCGCACTTGTTGGTTACGGTAACATGGGTAAACGTATACATGCCCTGAGCGAAGAAGCCGGCCATACGGTAGAACTGATTTTGGATGAACACAACAACATCAATGGAGCGGGAATTAACAGTGAAGCTTTTAAAAATATCGATGTAGCCATCGATTTTAGTCATCCTGAGGTAGTGACTGATAATTTGAAAAAGGTTTTATTGCTGCGAATTCCCGTTGTTGTCGGAACCACCGGATGGCTCGATCATAAATCAGATATCGAGCAAATGCGAAATCAATATGATGGAAAATTATTATATGGATCCAATTTTTCAGTAGGCGTTCAGCTTTTTGCCAAATTAATCCAGAGAGCGGGTGCTTTATTCGGGAATAATGCTATGTTTGATGCTGCTCTGCATGAAGTGCATCATACCCAAAAAGCTGATGCGCCCAGCGGAACGGCGACAACTCTTGCCGAACACTGGCTTAAAGAAGCAGATGATAAAACCTCGATTCAAAATGGAGTTCCTGAAAAAGGACGGGTTGATCCCGGTAAATTTTATGTGACCTCGCAACGCCTGGGCAGTGTATTCGGAGAGCATCAACTTCGCATTAATTCCCCTTTTGATGATATTGAGATTACCCACCGGGCCCGTTCGCGCGACGCTTTCGCCTCCGGTGCCTTAAAAGCAGCGGAATGGCTGCATAAACAGGAAAAACCGGGTTTCTATCTCATCGAAAATATTGTCGAGGAACTGGCTTAAGTTTGACCACGGACGACAGAGAATTGGTTCGGGATGACGCCATTGCGTGATGTTTTTTAAACATGAACATCATCTTCGCCCATTCGCGTCATTTCGACCAGAGGGAGAAATCTTCAAAGTAAAATAACGTAAGGTTTGGATAAGAACCG
>DATFMK010000167.1:0-2233 GCA_035267005.1 Balneolales bacterium | reverse complement strand
AAAACAGTTTAGCAGAGACCCCATTAGGATTAACAAATTTACCTTTTTGAGATTGTGGAGAAGACTGAATTCGCATTTCTCTTTCTTTTTGTGTCTCGGTCAACGAGGTACATCCTATCAATTGTGTGATGATTATACTGCAAATAAAGTAAGATAAGAATTGTCTCATCAATTTCCCGTTAATGGTTTGCAATTCCCCGGTTACTAAATTTTAGAATTAACCAAATCTTAGGTGCGATATCAACCTTTGATATATGGAGAATACATGGAAAATAAACCAAGTACATATACGTAGATGCTATCACAGCTTCAATAAAATTTTACCTATGTTGGAAAAATCTACTAATTTAACAAGTCAGGTTTCTTATCGTATCGAGAGTCGGTGATATGTCCATGGGAAAAATGAAAAATGGTGATGAGAAGCAGAATCTCAATTAAAAAATATCTCTAAAATACTGAAATCATCTTCAAATGTCCCCTTTTGGGATAATTCCTGTGTATAATTCAAAAGGCTGTCCAAAGTAGATTGATCTGCATTGGATGGTTGCGCCATAAACTCCAAAAACTCGTTAAATCCCCAGATTGATCCATCATTTTTTGTAATATCGAAAACACCGTCAGAAAAAACGAATAAACGTGCGGGAATCCGAATCTCCTGAATTCTGCTTTGATAAATGGTGTCCGGATAGCCCCCTATAATGAAGTTTGGAGTTCTAAGCTGTTCTACTTGAGCATTTCCCAAAGAAAAACCGGAAAACAATAGCGCCGGAGGGTGGCCGCCGCTGGCATATATTAGTTGGCGAGAAGATGCACTATAAACTCCATACCAAATTGTAAAAAACATATCGTTGTGTAGTTCACCCGGAAATGTATTGTTTAAAGCAAATAAAACCTGTTCAGGTTTGTGAAAATCGGTCTTCGGAAGAGCGTGGGAACGCAACACATTTATAACTGAAACAGAAAGAAGGGCGGCTGCCCATCCATGACCACTAACATCAATCAAGTACAAAGCAAAATGATCTTCATCGATCCAATGATAGCCAAAAGAGTCACCTCCCAATAAGGCAGATGGTATGAATTTCCAGTCAGCCAGTAATGCTCCCGAACTAATTTTTTGGGGTAACACAGTTTTCACGTATCCCGCAGCATCGGACAGCTCATTATTTAACTGTTTCAAAACCGCATTGCGCTCAAGAAGCGTTTTATTGAGTAAGGCTTCGGCTTTTTTCTGATCTGTAACATCTCTGGCAACTTCAACAGCACCGATGATTTTTCCTTCTGCATCCCTGATAGCTGCTGAACTGATTTCGACCAATGAGGTACGACCATCCGGTATTGGAATATCCCTAATACCTCTTCTTTCTCTACCATCTTTGAGAACGTCGAGTACCATGCAGTCATCACAGGGCTCTTTTCGACTGCGGTAAGCCGCATAGCAGTGCTCACCAATTTTTGAACCGAATAATTGAACAATGATCTTATTTTGATATTGGATTTTAAGATCATTGTCGATCACCGTTACTCCATCGCTCACGGTATCCAAAACAATTTTTAAAAGATCCTCTTGCTGTTTCCCAGCGGTGCCTACATTCATTTTCACCTCATTTTATCTCTAAGAAACTTCTTTAATACCAATGATAATAACAAAGGCGTAACAATCCAAAAATCGTTCCGTGATCACAAGGCGATGTCAGTTACCGATTAATTGAGAATAATTGAAAAAAAAATATTCCTGGAAAAACTTATGCTTTCCTAAAATAACACAAGTTGCGCCAAACTTGAGATTTGTAGATGAAACCCCAATTATACGAAACATCCAAAATTTTCACATTTCTTGCGAAAATCAGCAATCAAGATAATTTACAAGTTTCATCAAGATCTCAAAAAAACAAAACCCTATCTCCAATACCGGAAACAGGGCTTTTATGACATATCCATATGCTCTCCCTTTTGAATAATGATTAATCTCCAGGGTCAATCAGAGTTAATTTCCCAAACTCAGATTAAATTGTCAAGAATATTAGACAGATAACCCGCTTATTTACTTGACAGATACTAATTTTGATTGTTAAATTAATTGGTTAGGAGCCATTAAAGCAAAGGCTATTCTGTAACATATTGTTATCAAGGCATATTTTAATCTAAAAAAATGGAGAAGGAGAACAAAATGACAATTACCAAGGATCTTCAGGCTATCAGCAAAGAGTTAACCAAACTTGTAAATCAAATTGAA
>DATFMK010000166.1:0-6528 GCA_035267005.1 Balneolales bacterium | reverse complement strand
CGGGTTTGATCGTCCCGGTTAAGAAGGGGAAACTATATTGAGCGCTGCCAAATTGACGTAACCAGTCCCCCTTTTGTTTACTAAACTGATCGGTACTTGCGATGCGTTCGATTTTGTAATCAATTTGTGGTAGCCCTGCTTCATGACTGGAAAAAGATACATTTTGCCGGTCACCGTGAAATTCATCGCGATTTATTTTTCCATAACTCAAATTTAAATGAGTATTATGAGTAGCCTGCCAGCCAGATTCAAGCTGAGTTATTTTCTCGGCTGATTGCTGATTGTTTGTAATATTCCAATTTCGTTCAAACTCAACCGGACGCGTTCGATCAAAAAAAGCAAAATTACGTCCTGTATAACGTTGATCAATATTTAGTGAGAAGGTACCGATATCTGTTTTGGTTGATGTTACCTTGCCACCAACTAAATATGCATTATCAAAATTACTATTATCGCCAATATTGGAGAATCGATTCTTGTCAAGACTGCTTCCGGCCCATTCCCCATAAAAACTAACATGTTGTGTAGGATGATAATTGCTCCTTACCGAAAACATTTTATGATCAATTGGAGGCGTCAGAGTTCGCAAGGTATCATATTGTCCGGCACCTTTTCCAACCCATTGGTAGACAATACCATTTAATTTACGACCAACCCGTTGATAGGAACCATTTCCATCACCTGCGATGCTGAAATGCACCCGGTAAATATTCCGGGAATTATCCGGCTGATTAACATATATTTTGTGTGGCTGACCGTTAATTACGGTGTCTTTTCTCGTGTACAGGACATATTGCGATTGATTATGGTACGTAAGCGAATCCACACCACTCACAACCGCTTTAGATGGGTCATTCCCGGCTTTACTCAGAATATTAATTTCGTTATCAGTTAGTGAGAGCTGTGCATTCAGATTGTCACTATCCGCTTCTCTCATGACCGATGTCCCGATGCTTAATTTACCTCCCAAAAGCTTGTTATCCTGACCTTCTGCCGCAAGAAGTGTTCTGTTAAATTTCTGATCCAAATATTGAAACTCGACTGTTATTCGTGATTCTGAAGTTATAATTTGTTTATTAGTAAATGTGATCTCCCCCAGACTGTAATCAATCACATAATCGTTTTCCTCACCCCTTTTTAATAGCACACCGTCTATATACACCCGTTCTGTACCTGCAAGCACGATAATAAAGGGCTCGTTATTAACTCCCGTTAATCGATAAGGTCCCTGTACCCCATCTTGTCCATTAAATTTCATGATGCGGAATTTTCCACGCTCTACGGATGCCGCCACATTGTAATTTCCGTAGGGGGAACGGGTTTGAAAGTCGACTCCCTGCAACCTCCGGTTTATTCGGGCAAATGCACTGCTATCCATATGAACATCGATATCACCTAATTGTAATGCACTTTTTCTGCTCTTGAACTGAATAAAGACTTTATCGAACTGTTTGAGGTTCTGCGTACTTCCATCCGGCTGAATAGGCGTGTTTTGATCGGTTAACGTCGCAAGTACTGAAATGTCGTTTGTAACCTGTCCATTCAGATCAAGGCGCAGTCCGCTTTCCAATGATAAATCCTGATTCGTTCCTATCGTAATTCCGCGCGTCAGGCTGCCACTTTTATTGATTTGTGCATTACCAAATAAATCATTACTCGTATAAACTCTGCTGATTTGTGATTCTGATTTACTACTGTCAGAATGAGTGATATCGTTTATATTGGGCTTCCAGGTGACCATCTTACGATTGTAAAACGAGCGTTTTAAGAGAAATGGCAGGACCCTGTAGGATAATGTGACTTCCTTTAGTGGCAACGATAATCCGGTGTTTTTTGCAAGATGCCAGGTCCCCTTCTGATGATTAAAATCCCAGTATTTTTTAGGTAATAACGTATCGGCAACCCTTACCTCTAAGGATTTTTCCAAGACCCAGTAACTCAAAAAAAAAGTAGAATCAGATGTTACATTCTGAATTTTTTTTTCAAGCTTGATCGTGGTTTGCCCCCAAGATAAACATGGATATAATACCCCTAATAATGCGAATATAATGAAGCGGTACTTCAATAAAGGTTTCCGTCTTGAACTCTTACGATTTAATAAATTAGCTATAAATTGATTAATCTCTCTAATTAAACCAAATTTTTACCGTAAAAGTCAATCATATAAGGCTTTGCAAAACCAAGGATTATTGTTCAATAACAAAGCCTGGGCGACTTCGAAATCGCAGATATTGGGCAAAAGAATGGTTTTGCATAGCCGTCTAATAGTCGATCAGCCTGAATTATTCACGTAAGCTACAAGAAATAATACCAATCATAAAAAAACAATATCTTATAAAGAATAAAGTTTTCCTCAAATTTGAGGCGTCTAAAAAGAGCTGCGAAATGTTACCGAGCTCTGCGTTGAATTTAAAAATGCTTAATCAAGGTATTCTTGTACATTTCATGCTCATTTTTAATTCCGAAAGCTTTGGGGACACAACTAAATTTCTTGGTGAATAATCCGGGTTAGCTCTTCGCGATTTGATTGAATTTTTGCAGACCGGAATTCAAAAACTTTTCAAATTTTTGTGCGTCTGCATAACCCGACCAGCGTGCGAGTAGATGCCCGGTATGTGGGTCTACGATGGCATAGGTAGGTAAAGCTACCGTTCCGGTAAGTTTGAACTGAAATCGCTGATTTTTGGGTCCGGTCTGACTATCATCCGTATAAAGTCGAACTAGTTTAAAATCATTAAATCTACTTTGAACTTTCTTTTTAGGAAAAACATTGGCCTCCATAGCCCGGCAATTGGTACAGGTATAACCGGAAAAATCAATGAATATCGGTTTATTCACTTCTTGAGCTATCGTTTTAACCGAATCGTAGTTCTGACTCCATTGATCACTTTTTTGATTACTTTTCCCATTAAACTGATTAATTGAATATACCAGACTGATATCGGTTGCTTTTTTGGGAGGAAGCCAGGCATCCCAAATACCTAAAGAGGATCCCAACAGACCGGGTACCAAATAAAGAGAAAACCCTAAAAATGGAATGGCCAGTAATAAACGGACGGTAGAAAGGGCTCCTTTTTTCCCTTCATGTTTCAATCGAATTTTACCTAACAGATAAAAACCGGCCATAGCTGATATCACGATCCAGGCCGATATGGTCAACGGTCGTGTGATGATATTCCAATTCCAGACTAAATCGGCATTTGATAAAAATTTGAAGGAAGCAGCCAGTTCAATAAAACCTAATATCACTTTAACAGAATTCATCCATTCACCACTCTTTGGCAAAGATTGTAACCAATCCGGGAACATGGCAAATAATATGAATGGGATGGAAAAGGCTGTTGAGAATCCTATCATACCAATAATCGGATAGAACCATCGTCCGGTGGTAGTAGCTGCTAAAATACCTCCTACAAAAGGAGCCGTACAAGAAAAAGATACTGCACTGATGGTGAGACCCATAAAGAGAATACCGACCATTCCTCGTTTTTCATTACTTTTTTTATTGAGATAATTAGTCAGCTGATACGGGAGGCGGAGTTCGAAAAGTCCAAGCAGACTTATCGAGAATACAATAAAAATGAGACCTAACAAGAGATTCACAACTGGATTGGAAGCAAAACGTGATGCCCCGGAGGCCCCCATAACCAAAGCCAAAATAATTCCAAGCAATGTGAAGGTACCAATAATTGACAGACCGAATAACAGAGCATTAGAAACAGCCTGGGTTTTATTTCCGTTCGACTGTTTACTAAAAAACGACACTGTCAATGGGATCATCGGAAACACACAGGGTGTTAATAATGCGGCTAACCCTGCTGTTATGGCAATCCATAAATAGGAAAGAATACCGTGTTGCAAAAAAGAATTAATCTCAGTAGTTGATGTTATTTTCTCTTCTTTACCATTGCCAGAACCAGGCTGATTATTCTTTTGAGAAGGTGCTATTAAAGCCGGCTCAGAACTTTTTTTGATCGGTTTACTGCTCACTCCTTTTACTAATACCGGGATTGTCATTTCACGATGTGTTGGCGGCAAACACATCCGGTCATTACAGACCATGAAGTGAACCTGTATCTTTACATTCTGTTTTCCCTGTATACTCTTTTTAAATGCGATCGGTATACGATAATTGGCAGAATCGGAATGCAGCCCCAACTCCATATTAAAGTTTGGATCAAACGTATGTTTGGGAGGATTCTCTTTGATACTATCCGTCAATTGGGCATTGTTCGATAGTACCTTAAAAGAAGTCGGCACCGGACCATTCTTCCCGAGATTCATAGAGTACAAATGCCACCCTTTATCGATATGGGCATGAACTTTTACTATAAAAGATTCTCCTGCTTTAACTTGTTTCGGAGCCTCTTGTACAGAAAATTTAACAGGATTTGGGATCCCCTGACCTTTAACAAAAGAAGGGGATAATGCCATAAGACACATCCCCAGAATAACATAAATACGTTTCACGATGATTTTTTTAGAATTAGATCATCAAATATTACGACTCGGCTTTCTTAACGACCCAGATTTTGAGATTCGCACTGATGTCATTCAGCAGATTGACTGTGGCGTTATATTCACCTAAAGCCTTAACATCTTCATTTAGTTCAATTTTTCTTCTATCAACTTCGATACCTTTTTCTTTCAAAGCATCGGCAATTTGTGATGTTGTAACCGTACCGTGGATTCGTCCTTCTTCACCACTGGTAACCGGGATGGTAACGGGTGTCTCCGCAATTTTCTCAGCTAATTCTTTGGCAGCTTCCAGATTCAACTCAATCTTCTTCTCTGCCTGACGCTTAACCTCTTCAATTGCTTTTAACGCACCTTTACTGGCCATGACTGCCTTACCCTGGGGAATCAGGTAGTTCCGGCCATACCCATCTTTAACATCAACAACTTCTCCAACGTCACCTAATTTATCAACGTTCTCTTTTAATATTAATTTCATCGCAATATCCTTTTAATATTATTAGCGTAAGTTTTCAGCAACATATGGTATCAAAGCCAAAAAGCGAGCTCTTTTTACCGCTTTTGCAAGTTGTCTTTGATATTTAGCGCTTGTTCCAGTTACACGACGTGGTAAAATCTTACCTTGATCGTTGATAAATCGTTGAAGTACGTCCACGTCTTTATAATCGATGTATTCTACACCGACTTTTGTGAAAACGCATTCTTTATCTTTTAATTGACTTTTCTGTGGGTGTGCAGGATTCTTTAACATAATTAATTTCTTTCGTTATGGTAGAATTGATGACTTTTATTTTAATTCTGATGAATTGAGAAATACCGATATTATTATTCTTCTTCGGATTCTTTCTTAGCGAAAATATCGGGAGCTTCACCTTTTTTCTTCAACTCATAATGTCGTTTCATCTTACTGTCAAATTTAATTGCAAGATTACGCATTATGTTATCATCAATTCGCATGGTTCTTTCAAGCTTGGCAATAACATCACCATTCGCTTCAAAGTGAACATTTACGTAGTAGCCACTTTTCTTATTATTAATTTCGTAAGCTAATTCGCGTATCCCCCATTCATCCACTTGATCAATAGTGGCTTCGTTCTCTTTTAGAAAATTGTTGTATTTTTCAACCGTTTCTTTGGTTTGATTTTCTTCAAGAACGGGATTTATAATATAGGTAAGTTCGTAAAAATTCTTCTTGTCCATTATAAACAGATCCTATGGTTGTTCGTTTTAAAACAGTCGTTAGTGTATCTAACGACAGGAGCCGATAAATATAAATAAATTTTATATCAAAGCCAATTACGGTAAATGCACAGATGCAATTCCGCTGGCGTAATGATAATGTGCGAGTATATGGTATAACTGTGAAGGATATACACCAAAATACAGCGTACCAATAGCCAGAACGATTAATGTGACTTTAAAAATAGTACCGGGTGCAATCAGCGTTACCTCTTCTTTACCTTCACGCATGTACAGATAGACCATAACTCGCAGATAATAGTAAACACTGGCGACACTCGCGAGAATGCCGACGATTGCCAGTCCCAGGTATCCTGCATTGATAGCAGCGGCAAAAACTTTGTACTTCGCTATAAATCCAACAAAGGGTGGAATACCGGCCAATGAAAATAGGAATATGGAGAGTAGAATCCCCATCAATGGCTGTTTAAAACCTAAACCCGCGTAATTTTCCACACTTGTAAAATCCAAGCCTTTATGTCTTTCATAATAAGCGACAACTCCGAAAGCACCGACATTCATCAGTGTGTAAGCAAATAAGTAGAACAATACGGAACTGTATCCATCAGCGGATCCGGCTACGAGACCAACCAGTAAATAACCGGCATGTGCGATACTCGAATAGGCCAGCATTCTTTTCACATTATCCTGAACAATGGCGATGAGATTTCCGATAACCATAGTCAGTATGGCGATAACTACTATAACTTCACTCCATCCCGCAATAGCACCGGGTAACGCTCTTGTCAAAACCATGATCAAGGCTACAAACGTAGCCGATTTTGAAGCTGTAGCCATGTATGCTGTAACGGT
>DATFMK010000165.1:0-5721 GCA_035267005.1 Balneolales bacterium | reverse complement strand
ACTATAAGTGCTATTTTTATTATTTACGTGAATAATTCGGGTTAATTAAAAAACGTGTTAAATTTGTAATGGGACACACTATAGATTAATTCGAAGCTTCAACGAAATGCTCAAAATTAAGAAATCCGGATCGCATGGTTTTACTTTGCCAAATCTTGATATCGGATTAGATGTTTCCGGTAAGGATACTACTTTCACGTTTATCTCACATGCCCATGCCGATCATATGCCTCGATCATCCAAAGCTAAAGTTTACGCATCACCGGCTACAGCCAAATTAATGGAAGCCCGAGGATTCCGCGGTCAAGTTGAGATACTCGATTTTTTTCAACCGCTGAATATTGATCAGGCAAGAATAACATTCTATCCTGCCGGTCATATCCTCGGATCTGCCATGACTTTAGTAGAATCGGAAGAGGGGAATATCCTTTATACCGGAGATTTCCGTAATCCGCCTTCGCCAACATCCGAGGGGTTTCAGATACCTGATGCTATCGATTATCTCATTACGGAGGCTACCTTCAGTTTACCGATATATCGTTGGACCGATTATGACATTATTTTTGAGGAAATCCGTTCTTTTGCAGCATCATCTTTGTCGGAAGGATTTATCCCTGTTTTTTTAGCCTACTCCCTTGGCAAGACTCAGGAATTGATGCACGCTCTTGCTCCACTGGAGCAACCCATCCAAGTTCATCAAAGTGCTTTTCCTCTTTGTAAAATTTATAATGAAATGGGAGTGGATTTAGGATCCTATTCCAAATTTAAGAAAAATACAGACTCAGATTATATTTTAATCACACCCGGTATGGGATCGTCAAACAGTATACTTCATTCCATCCCAAAAACGAAAATTGCTTATGTATCCGGCTGGGCTGCTTTAGAACCACGCGGCATGAGTAAGAACGTTGATAAGCGTATTCCGTTATCGGATCATATTGATTTTTTCGAGCTCATTTCATTATGTGAACAAATTCGTCCTAAAAAAGTATTAATCACTCATACGCCCAATTCTAAAGTAATTTGCCATTATTTGAATGAACGAAATATCGATGCCTCACCCCTTGAATCAGCCTTCAATTATGATTAATGAACGTATTCCATATCAACCAATACCGGGAAATTCATTCTTAGCTTTGGTTTTGACCGCCCAGAATGTGAATGAAGAAACGAATTTTGATAAGAAAACAGAGCTTTTCCGAAATTATATTAACTGTATTGAGAGTGATCAGGATTTTCAGATTGCTTTACGTTTTTTAGGTGATGGTTCCTTTTATTCAAATAATAAAATACTTCCGAAAGTCGGATCAAGAACAGTAGGAATTCTCGCTTCTCAATTCTGTGCTATCGATTATGATCGGGTATTCAAACCCAGTAAAAAGGCCATGGGAAATACTCCGGCCACGATTCAAAAATTGATGGAAAATATACCGCTCGCCCGATCAAAACGGAAACCTGAACCGATAGACCTAACTGAAATTGAACAAATACTGAACAAGTTGAGTGATGTTAAAAAGAATAATGAGAAAAAGGATATCCTAACCCGGATTTGGTCCAAAATGACGGGAATTGAAATTAAATTTTTTGTTAAAATCATTTGGGATAAATCGTTTAAAACAGGACTCGGCAATCAGGATATCATGCGCTTATTATCGGAGCTCTTTGAAATGAATTTTGATTCCATACGGTATTCTTACTTAATAACCGGCGATCTTGGTCAAACCGCTTTATTAACACGACAGCATGAGTTACAAAAGGCAGAATTTCAACTATTTCATCCATTATCTTTTATGCTGACGACAACCGCAACCGACATCCCGATGAACAATCACGATTTTTATGCTGAAGAAAACTTGGACGGTATACGTTGTCAAGTTCATCATCGTTCAACGGAAACCCGCTTATACTCCGGTGATTACAACGATATATCGATTCATTTTCCAGATGTAATCCATTCATTTCAAGTCCATAAGTTACCTGATATCGTACTTGATGGAGTTCTTTGTGTCTATTTTAATGAAATAATTCAGCCATTACCAATATTGCAGAAGAGAATGAAGTCGAGGAAACCTGCCACGAATATTCTCAGCAAATATCCTGTTCTGTTTATAGCTTTCGATGTTCTTTATTACCGGAACGAAATCACCTTAAATATTTCTTTAAAAAAACGTCGGATTCTATTGGAACAAATAGCATCCAATTACAAGCTTAACATTACGAATCAATTTGAAATCAACAGTCACCATCCAATAGAAAACTTATTTCAACAAGCAATTGAACATGGAAATAATGGATTGGTGTTAAAAAACAAAAATGATGCGTATAAATACGGGAAACGCAGTGATTCCTGGTTAACATTAAAGCAAAAACCGGATTCCTTTAAAGTCATTCTTATGTATGCACATTTAAGGCAAAAAAATATTGAAAATAATATATCGGAATTTACAATTGGAATCCGTGTTGACAACGATGAACGCTACAGAGAAGAATTCATTCCTATTGGGAAAATTCAATGTCATTTTAAAAAGGATGATCTGCACATTCTGAATAATCGTCTTAATAATTTGATTTTCGAGCGGTATGGAACCACCTACGCGCTCCATCCTGAAATTGTAGTTGAAGTGGAATTCGATTCGATCCTATCCAACAAAAAAGCCAAAGCCAATTATGCTCTTGAATCTCCCAAACTATATAAATTTCATTGGGATCTAAATTCAGCAGCCATTCATACCCTGAAAGACGTCGAACGATTGTATTTAGAAAAACTGGAAGCGCCTCGGAAAAAGCAAGGTGATCGTCCCTCTTTTATCATTTATGATAGCTCGGTTATGAATCCAAAACTCAATTTATAAATAACGATATCCCCCATTATGCCAAAATCCTGGAAACTATCCTCAACACCACCTCATGATTTTTTTATAAGTCTGGATGTAAATGAATATTTCGATTTTGAACACGACCCTTCTCTCATGTTTGAAAAAGGTTTCACGCGGCCGGTACCTGTAGGTGACCGTGATATTTTGGTAACTATTTTTTTTAATGGAGATCCTGAACAACCTGAATTCACGATACAGGCACAAGAGAACCTGGATCGGGAAGAAATCGAACGGGCGAATAAATCATTGAATAGAATATTGGGAATCCATATCGATCTGCGCCCCCTCTATGATCAAGCCGGAAATGATCCTGTTTTAGGACCCTTACTAAATGAATTTTACGGTTTCAAAAGAATCAGTCGTGCTAATTTTTTTGAAGATGCTTTAAACAGAATCATTCAGACTCAGATCAAGCACAAGCCTACTGCCCGGAAAATGGTTTATAATGTCAGAGAAGCCTATGGTAAATTAATCGTCGGTAATGGAAAATCGGTACCCGCCTGGCCTCGTCCGGTTGAATTGATAGGAGCGGATCCGGTTAAAATGAAACAATACGGCTTATCACTCCGTAAAGGAGAATATCTCGTAGGATTAGCAAATGAAATTGTTTCAGGTTCATTGAATTTAGACGAACTCGAAGAAATGGAACCTCAAGATTTTTACAATAAAATTACCGAAATTAGAGGTATCGGTCCGACTACGGCACAGGATTTGATGTTATTCCGCGAAAAAGACCAGGCCGTTTTTCCGAGTCATTGGCAAAAAAATAGTGAGAAAGGATTACGCCGTTGGATTATTTACAGTTATGGTGGTGATCCTAATCGGACAAGCGAAGCGGAATTTCAGAAAATGATTGAACATTGGAAAGGATACGAGGCATTAGCTATAGAATACCTTTTTATAAATTATGTAATGTCTGAAAAAAAGCGCAGCAGGGAAAAAAATTAGGCAATTAATTACAAGACTTTATACCTTTGATGTCCATCTTGTGTGTAAAATTCGTATAATTAAATTTTCAATGGACTGTTAATATTTATAAACTTAACTCACAAGTTAGATGGGTGCATGCTATAAGCCATTCGCATTCATCTAATTATTATTATGTAGTGGGTTGAATTTATGCGAACAAGATTGGGTAGATAAAAAAGGCTATTTATAATAAAAATATGAAATTCAGTAAAAGTAACCGGTATAATCCATATGCTATCAGCCTTTTTTATGTCCTGTCAGCATTACTGATATATTTTCTTACCAAAGATACTTTCCACATACAACTTAGTTTTATAACATTTCTTCCTCTTTTTTTTATTCTTGTATTTACCGCTGTCATTTTTTTTCTGATAGATCAGTCTAATAAACATTCAAGAGACCGGGATCGCACGCTAAATCTTATTGCAACAGCATTAAACAACGTTAATGAAGGGATAACGATAACGGATAAAGAAGGAAATATCCAGTGGGTAAATCCGGCATTTTGTTCACTCACCAAATATCAGGAAGTTGAATTATTAGGGATGAATATAAAATCCTTTCTGCAATATGATTTGGATCCAGCGTATTATGAATCTATATCGAAGCAATTGTTAAATGGGGAACCCTATAAAGATTATATCATCAATGAGAAAAAGAATGGTGAGATCTTTTATGAGCAATTCACGATTACCCCCTTCAAATCGGATGGAGATGATGTCTCACACTTTATAGCTATTTTCAGAGACATCACGGAGAATACGATGAACATGCTTTCGCTGGAAGAATCGCTCGAAGAAAAAGAGACGTTGTTGGAAGAAATTCATCACCGCGTAAAAAATAATCTGGCTACCATATCCGGATTGATTGAATTACAGCTATTTAAAACACAAAGTGAAGAAGCACGACGCATTCTTACCAATACACAAGGTCGGTTAAAATCAATCGCACTGGTTCATGAAAAATTATATAATGATTACCTCTTCTCTGAAATCGACTTAGAAGATTATTTAGAAGATCTTGTCGAAAGTATTCGTGATTTACTGAAATCTGAAAAAGATATCACATTTTCATTTGATACGGAATCCGTGACTATCGATATGGTACAAGCTGTTCCCTTTGGATTATTGGCTACTGAGATCATTACGAATTCCTATAAACATGCCTTTAAAAACAGAGAACAGGGCAAAATTCATATCGCATTAAAAAGACTGGATAATGGGACCTATTCTTTCACGGTAAAAGATAACGGAATTGGGTTACCGGATGATTACGAACTTGGTCAATCGGATTCATTGGGTCTTAAATTAATACAGACACTAACCCAACAAATCGGCGCCACGATATCCATTGATCATTCTGATGGTGTAAGTTATACTTTGCTCTTCGAATTAAAAACGAATAATAAACGCAAAAGGGAAGAGAAAACTTCTACTACTAAACCGATTACTTAGTGTTTATTTACTTTCTCTTACTCTTAGCATCATAGTATATTTTAACGTGAGTTCGATATAAGAAACTGTGTTCAACGGTTTCAAACGATGCAATAATGTTATTTTCCCTCGTTCGTTGCGTTTGATTTTCATAGATGATGAGTAACCAAAAAACGCCGGGGGATGAAAAATGAGCTAAATTTGACTTCATTCCTAAAAAAAACCGAATGCTCCTTCACGAGGCTGGTTTGATTCCGGGCATCATGCGGTATGGATTTTTTTACGCTGCATTCCACCGGATTCTTCCGGGTAGAGCGGTTCGTTGCCTCCCCGCTCCCCCACAGATCCGTACGAGCAGATTTCCCGCATACGGTTCCTCTGCTTATGGTTTCGCTACCGGTTGGACCGGTTTACACCGTCCTCCGGTATCCAAACCGCTATCG
>DATFMK010000164.1:0-3200 GCA_035267005.1 Balneolales bacterium | reverse complement strand
TAATGACGCTGTAGGGAAGCAGTTCAATTATGCAGGCAGAAGAGGCCGTGTAATCGGGGTAACGAATAATTTCAATTTTGAATCGCTCCATCAGCAAATAGTACCTATTGTTTTTATGATTCCCAAGACTCGCATTTATAATGTTGCTGTTAAAATTCGTACGGGGATGCGGGATCAAACACTTGCCTATTTGAAGAAAAAGTGGGCATATTTCCGCCCTGATTATCCATTTACTTATACGTTCGTTGCACAGAATTTTAATAAACAATACACTTCCGAACGCCGGCTCGGTAACATATTCGGGTTCTTTGCCTTACTGGCCGTACTCATCGCTTCCCTCGGCCTATTCGGACTGACCTCTTTTACAGCTCAACAGAGAATCAAAGAGATCGGGATCCGAAAAACGCTGGGAGCGACTGTACCCCAGATCGTTCTGTTATTATCCAAACGATTTACGTCACTGGTTTTATTGAGTATCGTGCTTGCCTCACCGGTCGCCTGGTATGCCATGAATAAATGGCTTTACACATTCGCTTACCGGATTCAGATACCCATTTTAACTTTTATATGGGCCGGTACAACCGCCCTGGTAATAGCCTGGCTGACCATCGCCTGGCAATCGGTCAAAGCAGCAAGGATGAACCCTGTTGAAAGTTTACGCAATGAATGAGGAGCAATGAGTAATTGAAAAAGTTTGGAATCGGTTAACCGATCCCAAAAAGTTAATACTTAATTAATTCTGTCAACCTTATTTAGGCATCAACAAACTGATTACTGTGAACTGTTAACTGTTAACTGAGAACTCTAATACTACAACACCATGCTTAAATCTTATTTCAAAATCGCCTTCCGGAACTTGTGGAAACGTAAGGGATATTCGTTTATCAATATATTTGGACTGAGTTTAAGTGTGGCTGCAGCCATATTGATCACATTGTATGCTATTAATCAGTTGACCTATGATCAGTTTAATAAACATGCGAATGACATTTATATGGTGTATAAACAGAGGATCACCCCTACAGGTACGCAGGATACCTATGATACATGGGTCCCCTTAAAAAACACTTTGGAACAGACGTTTGCATCCGTAAAAAATGCATGCCGGATTTATACAAAAAAAGTATGGGTGGAACAAGGAGCTCAAAAATACCAGGAGAATGTCACGTATACCGACCCTGAATATTTTGATATGTTTACCTTCCCATTAACCAAAGGTGACAATAAAAATCCAATGCCCGGTTTGCATTCCATCGTATTGTCGAAAAGCATGGCTAAAAAATATTTCGGCAACCAAAACCCGATCGGGAAAACCTTGAAGCTGGATTATAAGCAAACCTATACGGTCACAGGAGTGATGGATAAGATCCCACAGAACTCTTCCATATCTATCGATATGGCTGTACCTATGAAAAGTGCTTCTTCGTATGGTAAAATCAAAAACGACTGGGGCAGCTCTTTCCTGAATACGTACATCCAGCTGCAAAAAGGCTCCAATCCTACCTCCATTACAAAAAAGTTTCCGGCTTTGATCACAAAGATCTGGAATGCCAAAGTAGCTAAGAGAACAAACTTTAAGTTATTGCCGCTCACAGAGGTGAATAACCGCTTTAACAACACTGATCGCTATGCTTATATCCTTTTATGTATCGCGTTGGCTATTTTATTGATTGCCGGAATCAACTTCATGAATATGGCAACAGCGCGGTCTATGGAACGTGCACGTGAAGTTGGAATGCGCAAGGCACTTGGAGGCGGACGATCACAGTTGATCACACAGTTTCTTGGCGAGTCGGTATTGATAGCACTTTTAGCTGTATTTCTGGGTGTCTGCCTTACGGAAGCCGCGTTACCATTTTTTAACAGTTATTTCCATGTTCAGCTTGGATTGTTTTCATCTGCACATCCACTTTACCCGGTCATACTTTTAATTTTCGGTATTTTATTAGGTCTTCTGGCCGGCAGTTACCCGGCTTTCTACCTGTCCCGTTTTTCCTCCATTGAAACATTACGAGGTCATCTCAAAAACCGTCCGGTCGGATCGTCACTTCGTAAGATATTGGTTGTCAGCCAGTTTGCCATCACTATTGTTATCCTGATCAGTGTATTAATCATGCGCCGGCAGGTTCGATATATGGAACAAGCCGACCTCGGTTTCCAAAAAAATAATATTATGGCGATCCATATAAATCCAAAGGATTTCAAAGATCCCAAACAGGCAAGTGTTCACCTGGAGACATTTAAAAATGAGGTCGCTCAAAACCCGGACATAACTTCTGTTTGTTCATCCATGACGATTCCCGGGCAGGGATATGGCAGTTTTGTTTTTGCCTGGCCGCAAGGTTGGACCAACAGTAACCCGATGCGTGTCCGGTATGCATTCATCGATAATAATTTTTTCAATACGTATCACATAAAAGTAGTACATGGACGAAATTTCAGGAAGAAATCGAAAGCCGATGAAAAAGGCAGCATCATTATAAATCAGGCCGCGGTAAAAGCTTTCGGATGGAAAAAGGCTGTTGGCAAAACGATAGGCGTCGGCAGTAAGGGGCAATATAAACTGAACGTTATCGGAGTAGTAAAGAATTATAATTACCAGTCACTTCAAAACTCTGTAAAACCGGTGTTGCATGTATTCAGGACACCCGACAATGGTATTCATAATTACATATCCATACGACTGCATGCCGGCAATATACCTGCCGCCATTTCCTTCATAAAAAAGGAATGGCAAAAAATGGATGCCCATATGCCGATGAATTATTTCTTTGTTGATCAGAATTTCAACCGGTTGTACCAATCTCAGGAGCAACTCATTTCCGTCACCGGGATATTTTCGCTTCTTGCTATTTTCATTGCCTGCATGGGATTGCTCGGACTGGTATCCCTGATGGTCGCTCAGCGGACCAAAGAGATCGGTATTCGTAAAGTGATGGGAGCATCTGTCCAGCGGCTTGTTCTCCTATTATCTAAAGATTTCCTGCTTCTCGTCGGATTAGGCCTTTTGATCGCCATACCACCGACCTATTACCTGATGTCGAACTGGCTGCATAATTTTGCATACCGTACGGATATGCCGATCGCATCCTTTATTACTGGTGGGCTGGCCATCATTATCGTCGCACTGTTAATCATTGGACTTCGGGCATATTATGCGGCATCGATTAACCCGGTGGAGAGTATACGTGATGAATGAC
>DATFMK010000163.1:0-5881 GCA_035267005.1 Balneolales bacterium | reverse complement strand
ACATCTGTCCAAAACGATTATAAGGAGGCTATGCAAAACCAGGAATTTTGTTCAATATCAAAGACTGAGCGACTTCGGAACCGCAGCATCCCGAATGCTTTCGGGATTCGAGGATTTCGAAGTCGCGAAAATGCAGAGATTTAGCAAAAGAACGGTTTTGCATAGGCTTCTATAATAAAGCAAGTGCGTTACCCAACTATTAAGAATTTTCTTATTAAAGTAATAATTCGTGTGGGGCGTTTCTTGGCTTTTATAGATGGACCCCACCATTTAGGTGGAGCCCATCAGCAAAGGGTCATTATGATATCAATAGGTTTATCAAATTTTAAAATGGAATCGTCCCAAGTTTTAACCCAAATGTTGGATATACATCGATGGGCTCCACTCCATGCTTTTTCGGCGAGGGGTCCATCTTTCTCGCCTCTTTGTCAAACCACATCTGCGAACTATCGGTACCGGACAAGACTTTTGAACTGCCAGGAATAAATAATTTTCATCGATTCAGGGAGTTTTATACCATTGGGGGATTGATCGTTCAACTTTTAAAAATTTGTCCAAAATAAACCGATTATGATTTATTTTTTAATTTAAAAAAACGTTTTGGACGGCTTTGATTTTGATTATTGTAGGTTACTTGACTAATTCGTGTTAATTCTCTGTGCTCCCCGTGGTTAGCTTTTTAAGATAGGAGCGTTGCCGGATGCTCCAGGTAATTTTGGAATTTTTCGAGATATTCGGCGATGTGCAGTCCGTCAATTAAGGAATGATGAACTTCTACGGAGAAGGGCATGGTATAGCTCCCATCATCCTTATAAAATTTTCCAAAAACCATTTTAGGGATCGAATCAAGTCGGCTGAATTTACGGGCGTGTGAGACGCTGGTAAATTTAATCCATGGAAGTGTTGAATAATGAATTAAATCGTTCTGATTCGTGCGAGGATCCAATTTTTTCTCACGTTGATGATGTTCATTCAGTACAGAACGAACATTTTCGAAAAAATCATGGAAATTATCGTAATATTTGAAATAGCAGAAACTGAAGGTGTCATCCGAATTCAAAACCGTTTGTCCGCCGTGGATTTCATCAAAAATGATCACTTCGTCATCAATAATTCGATATTTAAACGGTTCGTATTCGTTTACAACTCTTAATGACGCGTATAAAATGGTGGTAGAAAACGGGATTTTGCGTTTTTTTATATAGGTCAGGAATTCGGAAATATTGAGTTCGGTGCAAATATTGTAAAACGGATTTTCATAATCTTTGAAATAATAAAACTGATCTTTCCGATTCCATTCATCAATATTCAGTTTACGCATAAGAAGTGCTGTAAATCAATTAAAATGGTACAGGAAGACGATGGAACCGGTATAAGCAGGCTTACGTTGATCTTTGATCTCAAGTTTAACTTTGACGGTAACCTTCGTGATCCCCCGTAAATTCTTCACTTCCGCCACAGAAGCTTGCAGGCGGACTTCACTGTTAACAAAAACAGGTTGATTAAAACGCAGATTCCTGATTTCGTAATTCACGGTCATTTTAGTATTCTGGGCCTGAATAATCTGACCCAAAAGGACGGGAATTAAAGAAACCGTTAAATAGCCATGTGCTATGGTTGTTTTATATGGCGATTCCGTTTTGGCACGCTCCACATCCGTATGAATCCACTGATGATCACCAGTAGCTTGAGCAAATTGATTAATTTGTTCTTGCGTAATTTTAAGATAGTCAGATGCACCTAATTCTTCCCCTTCATAATGTACCCAATCTTCGTGACTGGATATGATTACTTGATCCATAATGTTAATGATTTCTGTTTTAAAAATGTGTTACTGACGACAATGGTATGTTAAGGTAAACTTTTTCTGATTAAATGGCAGGTGCTGAATGGAGGAAAATGTGATTGATATGTAATTTTGTTGTTAGAAGGCAGAAGGCAGTTTGACGCTTTCCCCCTCACCCTGAATTGTACGAGTCTAATTTAGGGTCAGGAAAGTGGGCGGTTTCTATAAACCAATGAAATGACCACGAACAACAAACTACAAAACAAAAAAAGTGAATAGCCCTTTTACCGGCTATTCACTTTTTGTTTTAAGGAAGAAACAAGTAAATGAATTACAACTTGATGTTTTTCTTCAAATGGATGTCAGCAGATGAGCTTCCAACCATGATTTCAAATGTATTGGGATCGATAACCCATTTATGTAGATCCGGATTGTAATAGTGGAACGCATTATTATCAAGCGTAATGTGCACTACTTTCGATTGACCAGGTTGCAATTCGACTCTGGAAAATCCTTTTAGAGCCTTATCTGGGCGATCTAATTTAGGATGATCTTCATGAACGTATAACTGAGCTATTTCCGCTCCTGCCATATTTCCGGTATTGGTGATCTTGAAAGATACCTGAACATTCGGCTGACCATTGGTTGAGCTATTTTGAACTTTCAGATCACTGTATTTATAGGTCGTATAGGAGAGTCCATATCCGAATGGGAAAGAGGGCTTCAGATTGGCATGCTCGAAATGACGATATCCAACATAAAGTCCTTCGGTATATTTCAGGAGAGTGTCATTTTTAGTGTAATGCTGTATAGAAGCAGGCTCTTGTGACCAGCTGCGTGGAAAAGAGATCGGCAATTTACCTGAGGGATTGTAGTTCCCTAAGATTACATCTGCAATGGCATTACCAATTTCCCCGCCATCAAACCATGATTCCATAACGGCCGGAACATCATGTACCCAACTGTTCACTAATACAGGTGCGCCGCTTGTCAGTACAACAATTGTGTGTCGATTAGCACTGGCAACACGACGAATCAACTCATCCTGATTATCAGGCATATCGAGGGATTTACGGTCGGCACCTTCGTGCTCGAAATGAGCGGATGTTCCGGCAAATACAATCGCAACATCAGATTTCCTGGCAGCTTTTACAGCATTTGAAATAGATGCTGTTTTGGGCTGCACCCAGGCTAATTGAATACCAAGACCATGACCATCATTTGGATTGTAACCTTTACCCGTTAATTCTACTTTGAGATTATACATGTGGCCAGCAGTCATATGAATGCTGGTTGCATAGGTTTTTCTGCCATAACGGCCTTTTTTCGATGCCGTTATTTGTTTGTTGTTTAGATAGAATTTAACCGGACCAGAGGCCATTAAACGGAATTTATAATTTCCAGTGGAAGGAGCTTTAATTTTTCCAGTCCAACGAACACTGAAAGCACCTTTGAAATGATTTTCAACGATTGGAGTCTGCTCGCCCGCACCCTGACGATAATCGATCTGACCAGCTGTTCGTACAACCGCTGTGCCAGAGAAATTACCGTTATTATAATATTCAGCTTTCAGACCTTGTTTTTGGCCATTGGGCTGATAGAATGCTGATGAGTCGACAGATTGCATATAATTAAATAGAACACCAGGAGCATAGTTTAGTGTAACTTTCCCTTTTAACTTGTGTTGCAATGCCTCAAGTGGTGATATACTCATAATCGGATGAACTTCAGCACTACCTCCACCAACAGCACGTGCATAAGCAGCATTAGGACCGATAACAGCGATGCTTTTTATTTTTGAAGCGTTAAGTGGTAGTTGATGATGATCGTTCTTCAGTAAAACAATAGCTTCTTTGGCCGTTTGTAATGCTGTTCGTTGGGTTTCGGGTGCATTTACAAGACTATCCACCATATGTTGTGGATGTTTCATTTTTGGGAGTAAGCCTAATTTGTATTCTGTCTTTAAGATATGACGTACTTTTTCATTTATTGTGGAATCGCTTACTTTTCCAGATTTAATGGCTGGCATTAATGTTTTTTGATTCAAATAATGTCCGTAAGGCATTTCCAAATCCAAACTGTTCTGGGCTGTAGGGAAAGTTGATTGAACAGCACCCCAATCGGACATGATGAGTCCCTTATATCCCCATTCCTTTCGCATCACTGTATTTAACAGGAAATGATTAGCTGCACAAAATTGTCCGTTAACTTGATTATAAGCAGCCATTACGGCATCAGAATGTGCTTTTTGAACAGCGGCTTTAAAAGCAGGCAGATAGATTTCTCGTAACGTGCGTTCGCTGATTTTCTCATCAATACTGTGTCGATAAAACTCCTGGCTATTCGCATCATAATGCTTGACGGTGGCTCCAACACCTTCTTCCTGAACACCTTTGATATAACTAACACCCATTTCAGAAGTCAGGAAGGGATCTTCACCAAATCCTTCAAACGTACGTCCGTTTTTGGGATTACGGGCGATATTGACATTAGGCCCAAGAATAACATTTCTGCCTTTACCTCTGACTTCACGTCCGATTCCCTGACCAACTTTTCTTACCATTGCAGTATCCCAGGTTGAGGCCATGGCGATGCCAGATGGAAATGATGTTGACCGACCCCAGCGTGCACCGAGGGGACCATCATCCATTCTTAAAGAAGGTATTCCTAAACTTGGAATAGGCTTGGTACCCATATTTAGTCCGCCAAGAAGATCGACTTTTTGTTTCATGGTTAAATGAGACATTAAATAATTAAGCGAGTGACCTTCTGAAGATTGGCCTGGACGATTACAACCGGTCGTCAAACTCAACGTAATGAGTAAGACCGGCAAAAAAACAAACTTCCATTTACCGTGCTTCATAATACTTCCTGTTTTTGCATGATTATTAATAAAAATTTGCAGAATAGCGAAAAATAACTCCTGCCATATTGCTAATTATTATGATGTTAATAAATAGGTTTGTAAAAAAACCATAAAAGGTATTACCAGTTAAGTCTATTTTTTAAAATTAATTTAGGTAATAATAGGTGTTGATTCCCTGTAATAAATTTGCGATGATTTGTATATAGTGAATGGTTATAAAAAAACATTCAAATTATTTCTTTATTTCGGATTAATACTATATTACTATATAATCCAAAGAGAGGCGTTATGAATTTGAATAAAGAAAACAAGAATATACTTGAAAAAGTACTGGGAATAAAAATTACGCTCCGCCAACCGGTAAATGTTTTTAGGGGAAAATATCGTTTAGAGATAAGTGATGATAGATATTTTGTCTCGCATTCCGCGCTTACACCGAATAGGGCTTTGGAAAAAACGCTCAATCTGTGGATTCAATACGATCGTCACACTCCTTATGTTGATGTTGATTATTTAGTAGCTATGATTAAAAATTTACCGGAAAACTATGAGACGGAATCCATTTTATCCAAAATTATTACAGAAGATGGTGAAATGAACGGGCTATTTACGAAGATAGACGGCAGATATAAATTGTATTCGTTTCATAAAGCGGTAAAGCAGAATAAAATTTAGTTCAGGCTTTGAGAGGTCCTTAACCCGGATTATTCACCAAGAAATTTTGTTGTGATCAAGGCGCTCCGAAAGCTTTCGGAGCAACGCAGAGCACGGCCAAATTTCGCGGCTCTTTTTAGTGTCCTCAAAAGCGAAGATCGGTATATCTTTTATAAGTACTAAAATTAACAATATGATATATATTTTTTCTTGTCGGTTACGTGAATAATTCGAGTTAAACTTATAATGGAAGGCTTTGCAAAACCAGGGCTTTTGTTCAAGATCAAAGCTTGAGCGACTTCGGAACCGCAGCATATTAGCCCTATGTGAGGATTTTGAAGTCGCGAAAATGCAGATATTGGGCAAAAGAACGGTTTTGCAAAGCCTTCTAATGATCAATTTTTCGTGTGATTTTGATTTTAGTTCAAGGCACATGTGGTAAAACTACATTAAATTCATTTCACAAAATTATTGCATCAAATAGAAAAGACTGGTTATCAGAGATGCTTCTATTACGATATTTTTTTAGTGAGATCGTGATAATCAGTCCAAGATATGCTTACCTTAACGTGAGG
>DATFMK010000162.1:0-3567 GCA_035267005.1 Balneolales bacterium | reverse complement strand
GATTTATAGAATGGAAATTAGTTAATTAGTTTAAAATAATTTAAAAGCATGATATAAGAAGGCTATGCAAAACCGTTCTTTTGCCCAATATCTGCATTTTCACGACTTCGAAATCCTCGAATATGGTTAATATGCTGCAGTTTCGAAGTCGTTCAAGCTTTGATCTTGAACAAAATCCCTGGTTTTGCAAAGCCATCTTACAATAAGGTAGATAATACTTCCTATGGTTACGTGAATAATTCGGGTTAAGATATTTTTAATAAAAAAGATTTAAGGCTAATTCTTCGTATAATGAAGTAAGGTAATTCATCAAAAAGGGAGAATTTATGCTGGATCTGACTGCTACTGATTATACCTGGTTTATCATGATCGGGTTATTTGTCGGATGGGTTTCTCACTTGATCTTCTCCGATTACGGGATAAATATGAGGAACAACATCTTGGTAGGCATCGTAAGCTCATTTCTTGGCGGCATCATCTTTGATTTGTTTGATCTGGGAAGTCCCGAAGCTTATGCATTAGCTACATCCATACTATTCAGTTTTGTTTTTAACATGTACTACTATCCTAAAAACAAGGATATTTTTAAGGAGGAAGAAAAACATAAACTCAAATTTTAACCTCTTACCGGACTATCACAATGAGCAAGACGCATACGTATTCATTATGGCTTATGCCTGAGGGAGTCATCTACGCACGAACTTACGCTATCATAAAAAAATTACATAACCGTTTTGGTGGACCACTATTTGAGCCGCATATTACCTTGTTATCCGGCATAGAAATCACGGAGGAAGAAGCGATACGTCATGCCGAAATTTTGAATCAGGAAATCCATACCATTCCAGTCCGGTTAACACAGCCATCTTACGGAGATGATTTTTTCCATTGTTTTTATCTTGAAGTCGATTTATCCCATCCTTTAATCAATGCCCGGCAGAAGGCAGAAAATTTATTTCAATATCATGATCCCCATCCCTTCCATCCGCACATGAGCCTGATGTATGGTAATATCGACGATCAACAAAAAAAAGAGCTGGTGAACGAATACAAACATATCCGGCGCTGGGAATTTATCGTCGGCTATATCAATCTCATCCGAACGGGTAAAAATATCGATGAATGGGAAAAAGTCGGATCTTATTCGATTAATACCTGATTTCAATGATCATTGTCCAATTAAAAATGATCGATTCATGAATCTGTACATAATTGATGATCCGAATCTATTTTAACCCGAATTAATCACCTATACAAAAGAAACAACTCATATCCTATTGTAAATTTAATAACTTATAAAAAATAACTCATTCCTCAATTTTGAGGATGCTGAAAGAACTACGAAATTTAGTCGTGCTCTGCGTTGAAGTTTAAAACCTGTGGCAACAATATCCTTTCATGCCTACGGGCATTTTATTGCCTCTGTTACTTTGTCCTACTATTAAAATGATTCAAAATTTCGATTCTCTCATTCCTTGTGTTATTATTCATTGATGAAAAGGTTCCCTAATTAGTGGACGGATGAATAATTCATTTCTAAAGGATTTCACTGCATTGATATCTTAAAAACTTACTTACTTGATTGAATTGGCATTTTCCAGTACGTTATATGAGATTTATACATTAACGATCAACGGGATTAAGAGTTTATTCCGAAATTCAATTTTATCATTTATTATGGCAGATAGTTAACACGATAAAAGCCATCCGTAAGATTTTTCTCCTTGTGCTCTTCTCCTACTGTTCAGATCTAATTGTACCCCATTTATTAAGTCCGAAACGGAGTTTTCATGTCTAAGTTATTCAAATTTGCTCATCTTTTGTTCGTTCAATTCATTGGCATAACTTTAATTATTGGCCTTTTTTCCGGTTTCATCAATCCCGCTAATGCTCAAGATTCCCCGGAATCATTCACCATATCATTTCCACAGGCAGTCCATAAAAAACCTATTACGGGACGTATGTTTGTTTTTATCAGCAAAACGGATAAAAAACAGCCTCGTATGCAGGCGGGTTCGTGGTTCAATAGTGTGCCATTTTATGGAGTAGACGTTCATCAGCTAAAACCAAATCATCATGTTTTTATTACGGATACGACCCTGGGATTTCCTGTTACTCATCTGGATCAAATTCCGGCGGGAACGTACTATGTTCAGGCTCTTTTAAATGTTTACACAAAATTCCATCGATCGGACGGACACGTCATCTGGGCGCATATGGATCATTGGGAAGGACAACATTTTCAAATTTCACCGGGTAATCTGATCAGTAAAGTTAAAAAAGTCCAGCTGAATCCACGTAACGGATATTCCATTCATTTAAAGCTTGTTAAAAAGATCCCGCCTATAAATATGCCTCCAAATACGGATTGGGTTAAGCATATCAAAATTCAAAGTCAAAGGTTAACCGAATTCTGGGGACATCCTATGTATCTTGGAGCTACTGTCCTGCTCCCAAAAGGATATAAAAGTCACCCGAATACTCATTATCCGGTCGTATACTTGCAGGGACATTTTAATCTTCATGCGCCTTATGGTTTTTCGGCTCATAAACCTAAAAATAATTATCATTACCGTTATCATAGAGAAACAGGGTATCAGTTTTATAAAGAGTGGACAGCCGATCACTTTCCCAGGATGATCGTTGTGACTTTTCAACACCCGACCCCTTATTTCGATGATTCGTACGCTGTCAATTCCGCTAATAATGGTCCATACGGAGACGCCATAATGAAGGAATTGATTCCTTATGTAGAACGACATTTTCGCATTATCAGAAAGCCCTATGCACGGGTTCTCACAGGTGGTTCAACCGGCGGATGGGAATCGCTGGCCTTACAAGTTTATCATCCTAAATTTTTTGGAGGTACCTGGACATTATATCCTGATCCGGTTGATTTTCGTGATTATGACACGATTAACATATACAAAGATAACAATGCGTTTTATGCACCAGGTTACGGATGGATGAAACCTACACGATATATCATGCGGTTATCTAACGGGCAACCCTATATCAGCGAAAAACAATTTAGTCAGCTGGAAGCTGTACTCGGGACTCACGGACGTTCGTGCCAACAATTGGAAGCCTGGGATGCCGTATTTGGTCCGGTGGGAAGAAATGGTTACCCGAAACCATTATGGAATAAAAGAACCGGAGTCATCAATCATAGTGTAGCGGAATATTATAAACATAATAATTACGATTTACGTTATTATCTGAAAAAAAACTGGCAAGAAATAGGTCCGGATCTGGTTGGGAAAATTCACCTGTTTGTCGGAGATATGGACAACTACTATTTAAATCTCGCGGTTTACCGGTTGCAGGATTTTCTCAAAAATACGAAACATCCATACTACGATGGCAGTTTTTCATACGGGCGACCGGAAAAAGGACATGGCTGGCAACCGGTAAGTAATGCAGGGATGCTTAAAATGATGGCTCGTCATATCAAAAAGAAGGCCCCTTCCGGATCTGATATATCCCAGTGGAATTATTAAAATAACGTGAATGGGAGATAAGGAAACTAAAAAATCTGTGTTATTAGGTAACTCATGAAGATGGTCG
>DATFMK010000161.1:0-2154 GCA_035267005.1 Balneolales bacterium | reverse complement strand
ATCAATTGAATGATATACCATTAGAAGCCTATGCAAAACCGTTCTTTTGCTCAATCTCTGCATTTTCGCGACTTCGAAATCCTCGAAGCCCGAAAGCATTCGGGATGCTGCGGTTCTGAAGTCGCTCAGGCTTTGATATGGAACAAAATTCCTGGTTTTGCACAGCCTTCTTTTATTAAATAATTCGATTATGTCTGAAGTAAAATTGGATGCCACGGATAAAAAGATATTGAACATTCTTCAGGAAAATGGCCGTTTATCAAATAATGAGCTGGCCCGAAGAATCGGTTTAACAGCTACGCCAACATTAGAACGTGTCAGGCGATTGGAACGTGATGGTATCATTAAAGGATACCGGACAATCGTAGATGAAGAAAAAATCGGAAAGGGACTCACTGTTTTTGTTTCAATCTCATTAGCGATTCATAAGCTTCAGGCAGTGGAAGAATTTTGTGACGAGGTGGATAAGTTGCCGGAAGTTTTGGCCAGTTATCATACAACGGGAGAAGCCGATTTTCTGCTCAAAGTTGTGGTCCATGATACAACAGATTATGAACATCTTATGTGGCAGAAGTTAACACGTCTGCCCGGCGTACAACGTATTCATTCAATGGTAGTCTTGTCGACCAGAAAAGATGAAACCAAATTACCCATAGATCAGGGAGACGAATCATGAAAGAAGAGATGCTGAAAGAGAAAAAACTGGATTTACACACGCAATTGGCCCATATTGGACATCCGTCTAAAAAAGACCCTTATGGATCTCATTTAACTCCCATTTATCAATCTTCGACTTTCGTTTTTGATGATGTGGAATCCGGCAGTAAATTATTTGCCGGGGAAGCTGGTGGCGCTTCTCATACTTATACCAGAATTGCCAATCCGAATATTGATTCACTTGAAGAAGCTTTAGCCATTCTCGAAAGTCAGGATTTTGAGGATCCTTCCACAAGTAGAGCTTTGATTTTTGGCAGCGGTATGGCTGCGATTACAGCCGGAATATTGGGATTAGCCCATGGTCGTCATGTGATCGCCCAGAAAACATTATACGGATGCACGAGCGAATTCTTATCCGAACAAGCTTCTGAATTGGGTATTGACGTTACGTTTGTAGATGGAACAAATACAGATGAAATCATGTCCGTTTTGGATGAACGACCGGATACCGCCCTCGTTTACCTGGAAAGCATGGCGAATCCAACACTCGAGATAGTGGATATAACTGCAATCGTGAATGCGGCTCACCCAAAAGGAGCTAAAGTGATGGTCGATAATACTTTCGCAACACCTTACCACTTGCGTCCATTAGCATTAGGGGTCGATGTTGTGGCCCATTCAACAACGAAATATCTTAGTGGTCACGGAACCACAATTGGGGGAGTGTTGATTTCGCGTGATCAGGATCTTCTTAATGAATCGGTTTTACGGTGGAGAAAAAATATTGGAGGTATCGCTGGTCCTTTTGACGCCTGGCTGACTTTATTGGGACTCAAAACTTTTGCTTTGCGAATGAAACGTCATTCTGAAAATGCACAAGTCGTAGCCGAATTCCTGGAACAACATCCAGCCATTGAAAAAGTTTATTATCCTGGTTTATCCTCATTTCCTCAATATGAATTGGCCCAATCATTGTTTGTAAATGGTTATGGAGGTGTCATAGCATTTGAAATGAGAGGTGGTTATGATGCCGGAGTACATCTAATGAATAATGTGAAGTTGTGCAGTCTTGCCGTTAGCTTAGGTCATGTGGATACGTTGATTGAGCATCCTGCATCAATGACGCATAAGGCCGTAAGACCTGAAATCAGACAACAAGCAGGAATAACGGATGGATTAGTGCGTCTTGCCGTAGGAATCGAAGAACCCTCAGATATTATTGATGATTTAGAACAAGCTATGATTTGGTAACGAATATTTCGTTTTGATCCATACTAAACCTATTTTACCAAAAATCATCAAATCTACTCAAAAGACGATGTATCTGTGTTCCTTTGCACTTATTCTCTGTGAGCTCTATGGTTAACTTTTTTTATTTTTTTTAACGTGAGGTTTGGATAAGAATCGCAGCGATGTAATAATTACATTGAGAATACGATTTGTGAAAATATAACCTATCTTGACGACGGACGACTGACCATAACCGACACAGAGCCA
>DATFMK010000160.1:0-2864 GCA_035267005.1 Balneolales bacterium | reverse complement strand
TAAGCAGATTGCTGCACGCGGGAAAAAGAGATAAAATTGATTTTAATACACTATTGATGACGCCCGAAGAACAAAAAGAAAAATAAAGGGATGTAATGTAATGATTACGTAAAATGACTATAATACGTACATCATTTCGGTTCTTCCGGTTTTCGAAATATATTAAAACAAGTAATATCTCTGTATATCCACAAATAAATAGTTTTTTAGTACGTATTTAATTAGTTATTTCTTAAGACCATCTGTACGGCTCAAGTAAAAAAGTAATGTGATGTTTAAAACAATATGTAAAGTAACTTTCGCGGCGGGATTATTACTATATCCCCTGTTGAGCATGGCCCAACAGGCTAAGAAACCATCGAATTCACTTCTTCCTGATATTAATCCACAGGATATCGAGATTAAAGGTAACTTTAAGGCAACTTTTCCGGGCTTACGCCGTCAGCCAATTTTGGGATTTAATCCAACATCCCCGATTTTTCAAATGAACAAGAATCATGTTCCGTATATGGAAAGTCCCGATCAGGCTGTAGCTAATATATCCATCAGTAAACTCGAAAGTCCGATTGCTCCGCAGAAACATTACTTTACCTATCCCAAATCATCAAGTTTGTATTCCATGTTAGGATGGGGAACCGATATGAGTCCGCAATTAAAAGCTTATGGAGAATTTCATTCCAATCAAGAAACCACCGTTTTAGCAAAGGTGAATTTTGAGTCAAGTAATGGACATTATGCCAATCAGGCAGATTCGTATCGTAATTTCAATTTCAATGTTAACTGGCTTCATAAGCTGAGTAAAGAATCCCGCTTAGGTTTTGGCGTGGAAGGGATGAATAATTTTAATTACCGACCCGGATATGCTCAAAAAACAGAATATGGGAATGTTGGATTACAAGCCGGTTTTGAGCATTTAAAAAACGAGTTTGATGAGTTTAAAGCACATATCAATTATCATTACTTCCGGTATCTGCCCAAAGTAACCAATGTTCAGAGTTCCGAACATGTCATAGATCTGACATTGCATAAAACGTGGACTGGTCCAGCTATGAATTCCAATTTTATTGCGAATCTGAATACACAGTCATCCATTTATACTAATCCCATCCTGACAAATGAGAACTGGGATATTGTAAACCCGGAAATTGGATATCGTGTCAGAAAGGGTTATAGTCATCGCATCACGTTAAAAGTTGATGGCTTTTATGCGAAAGACCAAAGTGCCGGTAAATTTTTTGCTTATCCTGATCTGACGTATGAATTTTGGAAAGGCACGAATTTCAAATTTACAGCTAATGTAAACGGTAAAGTTTTCAATCCGGGTATGCAGGGTCGTTACTTACAGGATGAAATGTTAGTAACCCAGATGAATCCTTTGAATGAACGCGTACTGACCGGTCGCGCTCACGCCCAATTAACTTTTTTCAAAGGTTTACAATTCTCCGGTGGATTCCGTTATCAGAAATATTATATGTTCCAATATGTAAGTCGTAATCCATTAGGACAATATCAGTTATCACAGGATACCAATACTCGCATGTGGCGGGCCTATTTAGGCTTATCTTATGATGTTATTGCGAATAAGGTTGCATTTACCTCTAAATTTTACCTGCAAAATCAACAGCTTTCGAATGGTAATGATGTCCCATTCATGGAAAACTCGGGAATTACGACGGAATTATCGGTTAATCCCGTAAGTAAACTGAATTTTAAACTCTGGGCTAATTACATCGGCAAACGACCGAAAAGTACAAGCGGAGATTTAAATGCTGCCATTTTATTAGGAGGACATATTGAGTACCGGTTTACACAACACATTGGTGTGTACATTAGCGGTAATAATTTACTGAATCGGCAATATGTAATGTGGCCAAATTATAAAGAGATGCCACTTCGAATATTTGGCGGGATAACACTGACGAGGTAATCATGAGTAAAAAACTGGAAAACGCGTTACTTGAAGTTATCAGAGATCAAATCAATCAAAAAAATAAAGTTAGGATTGATGGACTTGGTACGTTTCATCCTCATCATGAACCCCGGTATCACGTACAGTATAAAAATGGAAAAGTAGTTTTACGACCGCCCAAAGATAGTATTACATTCACCCCAGAAAATAATAAAGCATGACTTTAACAAACGATGAATTAGTTAAAAGACTTGCTGGAAAACTTCAGAAACCAGAGCATGCAGTTTCGGAAGAGCTCAATGCATTAGTTCAGGAACTAAATGATGCGGTGAGCAAAGGGGAAGAATATACTATAGATGGAATTGGAACATTTCGGATAACAAACGGAGAACTGGTTTTTGAACCCGATGCCATACTTGCCATAGAAATCAATCATAAATATGCCGGTATGGAAGATATTGAGATCCTTGGAGCGGATAAAGAAGGGAAAGACGAGGAGATAGAGCCCAAAGAAAAAGAAGATAAATCAGTTGGCAACGTTCCAAAAGATGAAGATGAATGGTCTCCGATTCATTTTGATGATCCCAATATTTCCAACCTCACAGATTTAAAGGATGAAACTACGAAGGGTAAAAATGGTAATGGGAAACATGAATCAGAGATCAAAGAACAATTAGATGAAGTAAAACGTAAGGTCAGGCAACTTGAGTCGGATGAGGGTAATCAAAATGAGGAAGAACCTTTTTTGGAAGACTCTGAAGATTGGGATGATTCGGCCAATGATGATGAAAACAAGATTGTCTATGAGGGAAATCAGGAAGAAGACCATGTTATCGATGAAGCTGTTCCCAAAGAACCGGTAGTTGAAGACCCGAAAGAAGAGAAACCGCCTAAAAAAAAGAAAAAAAGGGTAAAAAGGAGATCGAGAGGAGAAAGAACGGTCAGTGGATCGGTC